>JBDTIC010000214.1:0-4198 GCA_039936595.1 Ginsengibacter sp.
GAGTTGAGATCCGACATAGAGAGCCTGAAATTAAGAGCATTACTTCCACCATAAAAGGCAATAGTATTTGTAAAATCCCTGGAAGGACGATAGAAATTATTAATATTATCTTTTACTTTCACTGCCGAATAAGGCCGCATCACTCCATCAAACTGGACGACTGAGGAACCATCTATCTTAGCGCCATAGGACAACCGACCGGCACTAAGAGCGGCCGCCTGTGTAGCAGGTTTTACGCCATCGTTTCCTGATCCATATTCATATTGATAATTGGGGTAAGTAGCAGGAGTTCCGTACATTATGTTGGAATTATAGTCAACGCCAATCCCTTTCTGCGCTCTGCCAGATTTTGTAGTGATCAGGATCACGCCGTTTGCTGCCTGACTTCCGTATAAGGCTGCCGCCGCACCACTCTTTAATACAGTAATGGACTCAATATCGTCTGGATTAATACTGGATATGCCATCGCCAACATCGTAATTAAATCCTGTACTGCTGGCTGCTGCTCCCTGATTCCCATTATAGATGGGAGAACCATTTACAACGTACAAAGGCTGATTATTAGCATTGGGATTAATAGCGCCTACACCACGGATGACTATACGGCTGGAACCTCCGGGGCCTGATGCAATCTGGGTAGCATCTACTCCCGCAATCTTTCCCGTCAATGCGCTCGCAATATTGTTTTCGCGGGCTTCAGTAAACTCTGAACCCTTTACCTCTGATGCTGCATATACTAATCCACGTTTCAGTTTCTTTACTCCCAGTGCAGTTACGACAACCTCGTTTAAACCTGTTATGGAGGTTTCTAAAGCAACGTTAATGCTTGCTCTGCTACCTACCTTCTCCTGCTTTTCAATAAAACCTACAATACTAAATACGAGAATGTCGCCCTCATCGGCATTAATAGAGTATTTGCCAATCGTATTTGTGGAAGTGCCATTTTTGGAACCTTTTACAGCCACAGTGACCCCCACTAGAGGTTCCTGAGTGTCTGCAGACGTGACTGTACCACTAACCTGATGAGATTGTTGCCCATTTACACTGATACAAAAAAATAATGCCAGAAAAAAAGAAGAATATGTTTTAATATTTCGGATAAAGAATGTGTAATTGTAACCCATAATATTTATATATTTATAATTAGAATTTGAAGATATATGATTATTTAAAAGTAAATTATAATAATTCGAATTACTTATTGTTTTCAAAAAAAATATCCGATTCTCCTCTCTGATCTAATTTCTCATCAGCATAAGATTTTACATTTTATTCTGCATTTTCTGATTATCCTGGATACACATCACCGTTATACCCAGACATAATCCTCTTTTACTCTTCTACTTTAGTCAGTCAATCATTCTTCTTTATTGAACCTTTGTTTTTCTCTATTATTTTCTTTCCAGACTCTTGCCTCGTTGTTTTAAAAAATTATTAAACTAACTCACTTAATAATCAAAACCTTCCTTGCTTTTAAAACATCTTCCGTTGTAACAGCGCTGGCATTATTATTAAAATTCTGCCTGATATAAGTTACTATTTGTGCTACAATGTCGTCTGGTAAAAGATGAAGCCCGGGCATTTTATTATTGTATCTCTTACCTTTTACCATCAGTTCTCCTTCAAGGCCGTTAAGTACAATATTTATCGGAACCATTTTGTCTCCAATAACCCATTCAGAACCACTTAAAGGTGGAAACCGGTCATTTCCCAGGCCATCCCTCTGGTGGCAAACTCCGCAATAAGTATTGTATAACTTACCTGCTTTGCTTACATTGTCTTTGTCCAGGTTGTCTGTAATTTCATCCGGCATTTTTATATTAGTAGCCTGTTTTTTTCGCTTTGCCATTTCTGATAACTGGGCCTCTCCAAAAACGGTTTTATCTCCTTTATACATGACCCTCCATATTTTACCTTTTTCTGTTTCGGATATGTATAAAGAACCGTCTGGCCCCATCGCTAATCCCATTGGCCGATAACTTGCATTGCTGGTATTAACCACCGTATCAACTCCTGCAAAACCATCTGCAAAAACTTCCCAGGGTCCTGAGAATCCCCCATTTTTGAAGGGTACGAAACAAATAAAGTAGCCGGTCTGGGGATAGGGAGAGCTGCTGGTAGATCCGTGAAAGGCAATGAAAGCGCCGTCTTTATAATGTTCAGGAAATTGGTTTCCTGTATAGAACAATAAATCATTTGGTGCAAAATGACCCGGGAAACCAATGATAGGTTGGTTGTAATCAGCTCCTTTTCCCTCTTTCTTTCCATCTCCTCCATATTCGGGACTGACAAGTAATTTACCCTTTATCTGGTCATAATAATAATACGGCCAGCCCGCATCGGATCCCTCTTTTAATAACAGGAATTCTTCAGAAGGGAGCACAGCCCCTTCCCACTCAGAAAAATATTTTGGCCAGGTAGAATGTAAATAGTCACGCCCATGCATGACAGTGTATAAATTATTGGTTTTATGATCCCATTCAAGGGCAACAATACTTCTGAGGCCTGTAGCAAACTTTTGGCCGTCTTTTTGAAACTGGCCTGGTTTGTTGGCATCGAATCGCCATATTCCTCCTCTTAGCGTTAGGATAGGGCAGGGGTCCATACCCGGGGAAAAGGGTGCTCTGTCTTCCACCTGGCAACAGTCGGATGGAGCCCCGAACGGGACATACATATTTCCCTTATCATCAAATGCTATCGGTTTAGTATCGTGTTGGCGCGGAGGTTGAGTGTCTGTCAGCATCAATTCTATTTTACTTCCGGGTACCAATAGGCCGGGTGTCAACTTTTGCCGGAACACCCTGGTAACAGAACTGAAATAGAGATATCCATTGTAAATTCTCATACTGGTCCCGTAGCTGCTTTTATCCTGGTACTCATCAAAAAATCTGACAACGTCTACCTTCCCATCATTGTCTTCATCTCTTAAAGCGGCATTGCCCCCAAACACAGAGGGGAATCTCAATTTAACGTAAATATCTCCGTTAGCATTTACGGCAATATGCCTGGCTGCACCTTTAAGACTATCCGTTACAACAACTGCTTCAAACCCGCCAGGCAAAATAAGGCCGCCATTATCAGGGTCGCCGGGTGGTAAGCCCTGCCTTTTACATTGCGTAAAGCTTATCATTAATAACAGAGAAAAAAGAAATCTCAAGTCACTTAATCTCATTGTGTCAGTTCATTTTTCAAATGATGAATTAGTTTTTTATTCACCGCTTTTTATTATTTCCGGGTCAGCTATTCCATTTAAGTCGTACACGATGTTACCTGCCCGAATGGTCATCTCACATTCAAGTCTTTGTTTGCCTTTCAACTTGTAGCCATTTCTATCCCAAAAACCGAATTTGCCTTCCCTGAGATTCAGCACCGCTATGTCAGCAACGGAACCAACAGACAGGTTGCCCAATTCTTCATGCCTGATCTCCATAGCCGGATGCCATGTACTTGCTGCAATTACACGTTGTAGGTCCATGTCCATCGCCAAAAAAATTGACATAATATTTAACATACTTTTCATGGCGGCATTCATGCTTCCGGTATGAAGATCTGTGCTGATGGAATTCGGATAAAAACCACTTTTAAGTGCAGGTATTGCCTGCCTGAAATCAAAGCTGGCACCCCCAAAGCCCACATCAAAAACGATCCCTTTCTTTTGTGCTTCAAGTACAAATGGTTTTAACTTCCTGGTTGTAACATCCACTATAGGATCTCTTCTTTCAAGCTCTGTAAAAGTGTGAGTATAAATATCGCCTGGACGCAGGTGTTTAAAAAAGAGATCTTCAATAGATAATGGCGGATGGTCACCACCGCCAAAATCAATCATGACAGGCTTATTGGTTAATACTCCCGCTTTTACGGCGTTGTCCACCGGTGTCCATTGGGCCGGCTCAAAATGGGCAACTTTAAATCCAACGATAAAATCATTGTACTCTTTGGCAACATCAGCCGCCTTAACAGGATCCATATCATCCACATTCTGTTCATAAGCGCCTCCTCTCATTCCTGCACCCACAATATTAAGAAATGCGAGCACTCTTGTTTTAGACCTGTCAATGGTTTGTTCCTTAAAAAGAGGAAACGTTCGCCATCCTGAGCTTCCCGCATCAACTACGGTAGTGACACCTGACCGGAAAGTAAAGCCATCAGGGACTATGGCAGCAGTGCCATCCATTAAATATTGGTCCGGGTGATTGCC
>JBDTIC010000215.1:0-15512 GCA_039936595.1 Ginsengibacter sp.
CTTACCAAAGAAAATTTCAAATACTTTAATAGTGTAACAGCGTATTTGCGTTATGAGCCACAGTATGTGTATTGGGATGAGTATTATAAAAATATAACGCCTCCAATTAATAAAAATAATTTGAATAAGAGAAATGCTGATGATGATTTTTCGTCTCTAAGTGTCCTAAGAAAAAATCCTTCTTTGTGGTGGGCTTTTTGTATCGCAACAACCGGCATCCTGTTATTTGTAATTTTCAACATGAAAAGAAAGCAAAAGCCCGTTAAGATAATACTGCCTCACTCCAATACTAGTGTTGCTTTTGCAGAAACCATTGGTGCTCTTTATTTGCAGCAAAAGAATAATAAAAATATCGCAGATAAGATGATTACTTATTTTTATGAATATTTACGAAGAAAATATTTCATCAATACTTCATCTATTGATGGATATTTCATCAACTCCCTGTCGGGAAAAAGCGGTATATCATCCAATGAAATCAATCAATTATTTGAAAAAATTCAAAAGATGAAGATGCAGGATGAAGTGACCGATGAAGATCTTATGGAATTGAACGCAGGTATCGAAAAATTTAAAAATAATCGTGATGGAAGAAAATAGTTATGAACAAAGAGTTGATATCAATGCGCTGAACAATGCGGTGATCAGCATAAGGAATGAGATCAGTAAAATAATAGTGGGACAAAATAAAATGGTTGACCTGTTGCTGATTGGCCTGTTGTGCGATGGCCATGTATTAATAGAAGGTGTGCCTGGTGTTGCAAAAACGCTTACAGCAAAATTAATGGCAAAGATCATCGATGCCGGTTTTTCAAGGATACAATTTACGCCAGATCTTATGCCGAGTGATGTATTGGGCACATCGGTGTTTAATCCCAAAGTAGCTGAGTTTGAATTTAAACGTGGTCCTGTATTCAGCAATATTATTTTGATAGATGAGATCAATCGTGCTCCTGCTAAAACCCAATCTGCTCTTTTTGAAGTAATGGAAGAACGGCAGGTAACCATTGATGGCTTTACCCATTTGATGCATTTTCCTTTCCTGGTGATTGCGACACAAAACCCAATTGAGCAGGAAGGAACTTATCGATTGCCCGAGGCGCAATTAGACCGGTTCTTATTTAAGATCGTTGTTGGTTATCCTACCTTAGAAGAGGAAGTCAATATTTTATTGAATCAGCAATCTGCTGCACAAAACACATTATTGGATCATGTGTCTCCTATCATTAGTGCTGCACAAATCTCTGAATACAGAAAAATAGTCAATGAGGTGATCATTGATCCTAAACTGGTGGAGCTAATCGCTAGGATAGTACAGGCCACGAGGAATGATACAGCCTTTTATCTAGGTGCTTCACCCCGCGCCTCACTGGCAATTTTAAGATCTTCAAAGGCCAATGCAGCAATAAAGGGAAGAGATTTCGTTAACCCTGAAGATATCATAGAGATGGCTGTGCCGGTTTTAAGGCACCGGGTTATATTAAGCCCCGAGAAAGAAATGGAAGGAATTACACCGGATGAATTGATCGATAATATTATTTCTAAAATTGAAGTCCCACGGTAGAGAGAACGGTAATAGAAGCAGAAAAGAATAGTCCCTGTTTGCTTGATAAACTAATTGGAAAATGATTGTGATAAATCAAATAAGATTCTTTTAGGCAAAATGAAAGAACGGAGTGTATGTCAAATCAATATTTTTTAACATACACGTAGCCTTTAAGCCATTACCTTCAAAACCAGACACCAACCATAACTTCATTAAAAAAAAGCCAGGATGTTGCCTCAAACTATCTCCAAAAATTCAGAACAACAGCTTCGCAGATCCGATTTGAGAAAAAGAATCACCGTTTTGAAAGATAATGTTTGATCCGTTTAAAAAATATAACGCAGCCCCAATTGAATTCCCCAGGTACTGTATGTTGAATAATCAGGTCGGTATGCCGATGCAGGCCCATCCGGGTTAAAAGTAAATTTAGGAGCTTCTTTATTAAAGTTTTCTCCACCAGTATTATTTGCGGATGAAGGTATTCCTAAAATGCCCTGGTCTGAAAAAGAACCAAAATTATAAGAATACCTGGTTCCCCAATTATTGTCTAAAAGATTTAGCAGGTTGACAACGTCTATGGAAAATTGAATGGTTTGTTTTCGTTTGGATGTATTGAACGAGAAATCCTGGAGTATCCTCAAGTCAAGAGAATTAACCCATGGCAGCAATGCGCCATTTCTATCCATATATTGACCTTCATGTTTTTTCAGGTAAGGATTGTTGTCAACAAAAGTAAAGTACGCATCTTTTTGTTGTTGTGCAGAGAATATTTTACTTCCCACTTTGTACCCTTCAACAAAAGTAATTTGTGATGGATAAGGGATGTAAATCAAGTCGTTCGTTTGCCCATCTCCATTGACATCGCTGTTATAGCGGAAGTGATATCTTTCCTGGGAAGAACCGCTGTAATAAAGGCCGATGTTGGTGGCCATGTGGTCTTTCAGATAATTGAATTTGTATGAAAAGTTGGCAACGACCCTATGTGGAACAGAAAAATTAGAATAACTCAATTCAGGTTGGTTGGGGTTATCCACTATATTATTCGTACTCCAACTGCTACTAGCACGGTCACTGGTACCAATATTTAAATCATTTGCAAACGTATAAGTGTAAGCCAGGGAACCTGTCCAGTTTTTAGAAAAAGATCTTTGAAGCTGGGCAGTAAATACCATGCTTGAGCCTTTATTTACATTATCCATTACAGTCATTAAACTGATGTTATCATTCAGTCGCGGGGAATAATAAGGCCTGCCGTCTCCGGGTGAATTCAGAGTGCCGTCTTGTGCTCCAAGATTAGCATTCCGGAAGTAAACGTTATTAATAAATTTGGTAAATATTCCTTCCAGAGTAAAAATATAATTGGTAGCAAATTTTTTATCGAAAGCTAAACTGGTTCTCCATACCTGTGGCATCTTAAAATCGGGCACAGTAGCGCTGTAGGAAGGCCGTCCCGCAGGAATGGTGGTGCCAGCATCCGGTATGGGTATTTTTGAAAAATAGGTAGAACGATCTGGTGAAAAAGGATAATTTGCTAAATCAGCAGGCGACGATACGGTCCATATTGATCTCAAAACTCCATTGTCCGCCACCTGGTTGGAAAGCCAAATAAAGGGAATACGCCCGGTAAATACCCCGGTACCTCCCCTGATAACTAAGTTTTCGTCTGGAATAGTATAGTTGAAACCAACGCGGGGTGAAAAAAGTAATCTTGATTTTGGCCACTTGCTGACATCAAAAGTTTCATTGTTACCCGCCACGTCTTTAAAATTAACTTCCTGTAATGCAGGGTTCTTAGGTGCATCAAAGGTGTATAACGGTTTATCTACTCTTAATCCATACGTAAGCTTAAACTTTTCATTGATTGACCATGCATCCTGTAAATAAACACTCACTTGTCCAAATGTTGCTTCTGCAGGGGGTATATAGCCGGGGTTCTTTTTATCGTAACCATAGGTTAGTGCAAAAAATACAGGAGGTTTGTTATCTAAAAAATCCTGCAAAGATGCAAAACGATAATAACCGGGGCCTCCTGCATCGGCAAAGAAGTTTTTAACGGCAAAATAATCATAACTGGCGCCTGCGGTTAAAGAATGTTTTCCAAAATTCATGGTAACATTATCAGCAATATTGTAGGCTTTGTCATCTATCTTATTTTCATAAGAATAAAGATCGGTACCAAATGAGGTATAAACACTTGATCCGTTCATGATATCTACAAAAGGGAAAGTGCTGTTAGGAATACGAACCGGCTGATTGCGGGTATAAGAGGCTATAAGCTGATTAGATACCTTGCTGCTGAAGGTTGAATTCAACTCAGCTACCGTTGAATTTACTTTTGTATTGTTTTTAAAATTAGACCCGCTAAAGTTCAACCCGGCATTTGGGCTACCACCTCCTCTGCTATTACTGAACCGTGAGATGCCTGATGGGCCACTATTAGAGTTTATCTTATTGTCATCATTGGTTTCAGATTGATTGTAGCGCAGGGTTAACCGGTTTTTATTACTAATATTCCAGTCAAGCCTGGTTACAAATTTGAAATTGTCAGTAGCAAAATCATACCCTTCGTAAGCTCCCGGATCATAATTGTAAGTACTTTTTAAATATTGTGATAGTTTATCCAGGTCTGATGCCAGTGGAACAGTGACATTTGGATCATTATCGTTTACTCCGGGCTTTTTGGCGACAGATATTTGTCCGGGCTGTGTTCTTTCTTCTTTTTCTGCATTCACAAAAAAGAATAGTTTATCCTTTACAATAGGACCACCTACGCTCGCTCCATATATTTTAGTTGACTTTTTTGCATTGGCAAATTCTACTCCTTTTACCTTGTCACCATTGAAATCCTGGTTTCTGTAAAAACCATAAACAGTTCCTGTAAAAGTATTGGTTCCTCTTTTAGTTACAGCATTGATACCTCCACCCACAAAGCCTGCCTGCCTTACATCGTAGGGTGCGATGTTCAGTTGGATCTGGTCAAGAGCATCAATCGAAATGGCGGATACTCCACCACCGGGAATCATTCCATCTCCGGAACGCCCGAAATTGTTGTTGAATAAAGCGCCATCAATCGTGATATTATTATATCGCTCATTCATGCCAGCGAAGCTATTTCCATTGGCCTGGGGTGATGTCTTGGTTAGGCCGGTAATACTTCGCCCTATATTAGGCTGCGTTTGTATTTGCCTGCTACTAAAATTGGTGGAAGCCCCGGTTTTAATAAGTCCCGATCCTCTGCCACTTATTACAATGTTTTGAAGTTCTTTGACAGAAGAGCTCAATTCGATAATGATGTTGTATCTGTCTCCTAATGGAGCAATAATATCAGTTTTTTGATAGGGGGTAAGGCCAACAAAAGTTGCTGTCACCGTGTACGGTCCTCCAGGAGTAACATTTGGGAAGTTGAACTGCCCGCTTTTTTGGCTGGTGGTCGTATATCTGGATCCTGTAGGAGTATGTATTGCCACAACCGTTGCACCTTCTAGCGGGTCGCCGTTTGTTAATGTAACAGATCCTGTTATACTGCTTGTTGTAACCTGTGCGTTAATTGCTGCGGGAATTATAAAAGCAGCTAATACCAATGACAGAAGCCTTGTGAGCTTCACATTCAGTCCTTTTTTCATGATTTAGCGTGTGTTTGATAGAATATTCTGCAAAGAAAAGAACATTCTTTTAATTACTCTTTATTTATTTTTGAGCTACACCCGCCAGAGTTAAATTTTATTGTCGGAAATTGCAGTAAATGGTAAGTAAAAAATAATAGTAATTATTTTTTAAGTGTATTTCTCCCAAAAAATCATCTATTCCTTATCTTTTGATTAAAGAACAATTCTAATAAAGTAGAATAATTATTACCAACGATAGTCTTTATCTCAAAAGAAACTGAGTGCTAAAGCTTAAATCCAATAGTGGCGATAATATTGCCTGCGTTGTTTTTTAAATATGCCGGTACATTGGCTTTGTCCTGTAATAAATAAGGATAATCAACGTCCTTATTCATTGACTGAACGTAAGTGAGGTCTATAAAAAAACCTTTATTGCGATAACCTACACCACCACTTACTTTTATGAGGTTTGATTTTTCATTCTTATATGGATTACCATAGTAAGCTCCGCCAAGCCTTACCATAAAGGTGTTGAATTTTAGCTCTCCACCGAGGCGAACATTAATGGCACTGGCATAAAGATTCTTTATGGTTTTATTTACAGAATTATAATAATCTTTTCCTTCACTATCATTGCGTTCAGCCTTGAAAGAAGCATCTTTATAATTGACGTATTCCAAATCGGCGGTAACAAAACCACGCTGTTGTTCTACATTTTCCACTCCGTGAAATAGGTAGGTTCCACTGAGGATCACTCTCCAGGGTGTTACAATATTATACCTGGACTCCAGAGGTTGTCCTGTTTGGCCGTTGGCATCGGGAAAATCAGTAGAACTTTGATGTTTAATTCCTGTTCCTCCATATCCTTCGAGGTCGGTAATTACTTCTGCTACATAATTATCGGTAATCGAATAAAAGGTAGGAGTATGTGCGGCAAGCCCTAAACGGACATCTTCGACAGGCTTAAAAATAACTCCAAATTTTCCATTAACACCAATTCCTGTTGTTTGCAAAGACTCTATTGATTCAAAATAATTAAAGTCGTTATTAGAGTCACCTGATTGATCACTTTCCCTATAAGTGGCATCCTTGTTATATCTTAAAATGGGGAACGATAAGGTACCACCAAAGTACCATTTCTCCTGCACGTTCAATCCGGCACCTATCGCAAGATCAGTAATACCGCCAGTGGTGTTAATAGTATTCTCCTGCAAAAGACCATAAGCAGGATCGGCCTGCGTGATATATCCTGAAATCGTACTATCCGGGTTAAAAATCGCATCAATCAAATAGGTGTTAAAAGCCAGGCTGCTTCCATAAGGATACTTTTGTGCCGCACTATTCGGATCGGTAACTTTATTATCTATTAGTTCTTCGAGATATTTCTCTGAATAAGAACTTGTCTTATTAGTACCTCTGTAATAAACGTGATTGTTAAAATCTGCGACCCTATTGATTCCTATTCCAAAGGTAAAACTCTTTACACTTTTACCTGGTGAAGACGGTGATGCGAACAGCACCCCGGTAGTGCCGAGGTTAAAATTGGTACTCTTGTCACCTGCTTTTGTAGCTCTATATTCCGATTTGGAATTCTTCATTGAAAACTGTGGTGTAAACGCAAAGTCGCCGGTTTTATAAAATCCCAATCCGGCTGGGTTGATAAAAAGAGAGGAAAACTCTCCACCCAATGAGCCTCCCGCGCCTCCGATTGCCTGGCTCCTGGCTGTACCCCCATCTTGAGTCAGAAAGGAGTATCGTAGGGCGTCGGCAGGCTCCTGTGCGTAAGAGTAGCTGGTGAATAATATTATAAAAAGAGTTACATATTTTGCTTTCATGGTACAAGGGTGCTTATCTATTGTTAAACAAATAAATAAAATAGTTTTCTACGGATAAAAAGAATCATCACCTCCTAAAAGACCTGGTAGGTGCGCTACCGCCACTGCCAGAGTTGCCTGAGGATGAGTTATTGCTGGATGGTGCACTTGACTCAAAAGTACGGGTAGGAGCCTGGTACGTCTGCCTTTCCTGCCTTGTGTTATTGTTATCGTTTCTGTTGTTATAAGTCCTGTTGTTTTCACTTCTGTTTGTGTTTCTTGTCTCTCTTCTGCTTTCAGAAGGAGTAAACACTCTTCTTATCACATTTCCTGAACCTGTGGTAGCACGAGGCTGAGTATTAAACGATCTTACAGGCGCAGCAGAACCTTCAGAAATGTTTGATCTTACTGCGTTTCTGATTGCCGAAGGGGAATTATCAACGGAACTATTGTATGGATTCAGATTATATCTCCTTACTCCTGTATTGGTATTTACTCTGCCGAGACTAATACCGCCTGGATAATATCCGTGCCCGTAATAAGATGAACCATAATTACTATAAGGATTGTAAAAGCTGTAAGGATTATAAAGGCCACCATACCCTAACCCACCGTATCCATAAGAATTATAAAGATATGGGTTATACATGCTGTGAGACATAAAAGGGTCGTATCCATAACCAGAGCCATATCCAAAAGGACTGGAGAATGGACTGTATCCAAACGGACTATTCATGTAGGGACTGTATCCCATTCCGAGGCTTAGTGCAATAGAACTGGAACTACGATAGGCGGGGTTACGAATTCCCCTTCTTATATCTGCTTCTTCATCATTTCTGTATGAATCGTCATTTCTGTAATAATAAGAATCCTTGTCGCGATCGTTTACCGAATTAACATAAGAATTTTGTTCAGGAGACGGAGAATAATATACGTCGTCCGGTGTTTGTCCTGAGCGATAGGCCGTAGTGCAACTGCTGATAGCAGCTACCAGGCTAAATAAAAGAATGTGTCTTATTTTCATGGCGTTGAGTTTTTATAAGTTTGATGATGAGGCTTTACTTTTTTATTTTTGCGTCATCATACTGTAAATTTAAGAATAATCCTTTACTATATACCGATTGTTTTTATGAACGGTTGTTAAAAGTATGTCAAGGATACTTTTTTTGCAAATAGGCTAAACAAATAAGTTAAACAAAAAAGAATGAGTAAAGAAATTACCTCCAGGGAACAAGACTATTCACAATGGTATAACGATATAATTATAAAAGCAGGTCTTGCAGACTATAGTGCTGTGCGTGGTTGTATGGTTATTAAGCCGTATGGATTTGCACTATGGGAAAAGATGCGCGATCAGTTAGATAAGCGATTTAAAGAAACAGGTCATCAAAATGCTTATTTCCCGTTATTTATTCCCAAAAGCTTTTTAAACAAAGAAGCAGCGCACGTAGAAGGTTTTGCAAAGGAATGTGCAGTAGTTACTCATTACCGATTAAAAATTAATCCTGAAGGCAACGATATTATTGTAGACCCGGAAGCGAAGCTTGAAGAAGAATTGATTGTCCGCCCAACCTCTGAAACGATTATCTGGAATACCTACAAAACCTGGATACAGTCTTACCGGGATTTGCCGCTTCTTATTAATCAATGGGCCAATGTAGTAAGATGGGAAATGCGTACTCGTCTTTTTTTACG
This sequence comes from Ginsengibacter sp., assembly GCA_039936595.1. Classification (GTDB taxonomy): domain Bacteria; phylum Bacteroidota; class Bacteroidia; order Chitinophagales; family Chitinophagaceae; genus Ginsengibacter. Next base: position 8,661 of record JBDTIC010000215.1, read on the forward strand.
AACTACAGAATTTTTATGGCAGGAAGGCCATACAGCACATGCAACTTCACAGGAAGCCATAGACGAAACTTTGCAGATGCTGGAAATATATGCAGAATTCGCTGAAGAATGGATGGCAATGCCGGTGGTAAAAGGAGTAAAAAGTATTAATGAACGTTTTGCAGGTGCTGTAGATACTTATTGTATTGAAGCGCTTATGCAGGATGGAAAGGCCTTACAATCAGGCACCTCTCATTTTCTCGGTCAAAATTTTGCCAAAGCATTTGATGTAAAGTTCAGCGATAAAGAAAATAAACTGGATTATGTTTGGGCAACAAGCTGGGGAGTGAGTACACGATTGATAGGTGCGTTAGTAATGGCTCACAGTGATGACGATGGCCTGGTTCTTCCTCCAAAGATTGCTCCACTCCAGGTAGTGATTGTGCCTATTTTTAAAGGGGAGGATCAAAAAAAATTGGTTGATGAGAAAGTAGCGCCTATAATGGAGGATTTTAAGGCAATAGGGATTTCGGTAAAATATGATGATGATGACAGTCGCCGTCCCGGCTGGAAATTTGCGGAATATGAAATGAAGGGCGTGCCGGTGAGAATTGCTATGGGAGCGAGGGATATTGAGAAAAATATAGCGGAAGTAGTAAGAAGGGATAATAAAAAAAAGGAAATGGTGTCATTGGATGGGCTTGCAAACACGGTGTTAGTCTTATTGGATGACATTCAAAAAAATATTTATCAAAAAGCAAAAGTGTACCGGGACGATCATATTACAAAAGCGGATAACTGGGATGAGTTTGTGAAATTATTGGATGAAAAAGGTGGCTTCATTTCAGCCCACTGGGACGGCACTGCAGAAACCGAAGAAAAAATAAAAGAACTCACCAAAGCGACCATTCGTTGTATTCCGCTGAATAATACAAAAGAAGAAGGAAAGTGTATCCTTACCGGTAACCCAAGCGGGGAAAGAGTATTGTTTGCAAGAGCCTACTAAGTATTGGGCACCGAAGGCAGGACTGCAATTATCTTCTACTATCTGAACCCAAACGTGCCGATTGCTACAGAATTATTAAATGGCACAAGTTATAGCTAACTTGTAAAACAGTTGCGATAAAACTTGCGCCAACAGGGTTGGACGCTAATATACACGGCTTGTCTGTTAAGGTATATGGTATTAGGCATTAAGCTATACGACTCATACTCCTGAGCTGCGGCCAGACGAGCAGCAGGCTGTGATTAAGCGGTAAATGGCTTGGAATAGCACCTGACAACTGTTCTATTGTTTATCTGAATGTCTTCATCGCTAAAAAATGTAAACAAGCCATAATATAACAACCTGTTTTCGGAAATACTGAATGGTTACAACCTGGGAGGATTTCATTTATTTATTTTCTCACAAACCTCATCATCACTACATCGCCCATAATAAAAGTAAGTGTATTATTGTCAGTGAATGCGTAAGAATTTATTTTTTTTCAAAGTTTCTAAAAACACTCTTTCTCCCTCACCGGGACATGCCATCATGGTCATTGCTATGGGCTCTGTAAAACTTATTTTATTATCTTTAATATTTGCTTTGCCACTGAACACATTACAACTTGTATTACCATTTACTTGATTGCTATCTACATTAATGGTGATGGTTGGTTTTTTATCAGGGTAGAGTCCTTGAAATGCGATTCTTCTACCTGAAATATAATTAAGTTCCCAGGTGCCGCCCAATCTTTTATCCGTGGGGGTAATTTGATTATTATTTTTATTTTCCGGCATTTTTTCTGCTAAATATAAATAAGGTATCTGGGTATGATGCTGCCATATCTTATTGGCATCTTCTGAAAAATGCTTGTAGTAATTACTGTCTGCATACAACACAATTGTATTGCCCGTTCTTACATAATTATTACTGCTGAAATATTTAGGTGGTATAAATTCCGGTAAAGCTTTTTTAATAAATTTTGAAACCATTTTGCCAAGAAACTTTTCATAGTTTTTTTGTGCTTTTTTTGCTGGTTGACTAAGCCGGTTATATACATGCCGCAAGACAAGATCTTTAGGGAACTTCTGTTTTTTGATCAAAGCTTTTGTGTTCATGAAGGGATTGACCTTATTAAAATCATTGATAGTTTGAATAGAGAAAGGTACTTCCGGAACCCAATCAGCAGTATTTACAACGTTATAAGACCAGCCACTGCGGGTAAGATCTTCATACTGGTAGGCATAAAATAAATTACCTGGCTTAGGCGAGGCGCTGGCACAGGTTTTAAACCGGATATCTTTAGGCAACTTATTTTCATTTTTCATACTTTCCAGGTAGGAAGTTAGGAGATAGGTAATGGCGCCGCCCTGGCTATGCCCGGCAATGATGAATTCTCTGATGCCAGCATTTTTATAAAGCGAATCTATCTTTGGCAAGATATCTCTTGACAGATAAGCCGTGGAAACCAAAAAGCCAACGTGAACTGCAGCCTTCGGATCGTTGGACAAGTCATAATCGAAAGTGAAACTTTTTTCTAATTGTAATTCACCTTTTGCAGGAACCATTGCCGCATAAAGATTAGTAAGGAAGCTCACAGCGGTTGTGGTAGTACCTCTTACACTTATTACGGCCACGGAATCATTATTGATCCATAACTGCCAAAGATTATCAAGGCCAACCTGTGGCGATTGATATATCATTTTAAATTGCTGAGGAGCAGGAATAGAATGATAGTAAGAACTATCAGCAGTAGTTCTCGCCCCTATTTTCAATATCTCTATAAATTCCTGTTTATCAAATCCCGGCTTAAGATGTTGGGCAATGATGCCCTGAGAAAATAGAAGAGTGAAAAACAAAACGTAAAGCCTGGTTATTTTCATGTCATTCTGTTAAGGATTGTAAGTAAAATAAAAGCGATGTAAATGTAGCTTATCATTTATTAAGTAAATGACTCAAGTCTGGATGTCTTTTGCATGAATAAACGGGGAAGATTTTCTCCGTTTATTGAGTGAACAATTTTCTTTTTTTAAAATTACTTCTTCGCCGTTGCATGCTTCAATTCTCTTGCTCTTTTTACCAGCGAAATAAATTCCTTTCTGTAATCTTCGGCATCAATCCCCAGTGAGGAGCCAGCCAGGTTAATGACATCTTCATAGGTACTGTTTCCTCTGTATTCGCTGTTGCGAAGCAGCATAGCAAAATCTGCAACTGCAGTGGCAAACCTGAAATTATCTGATGCGTTATGGATGTCCACCATTTTATCAGCAACAGAATGAACGATCAGTTCACTGGTATTTTTATCCGGAGCTTTATACCGGAACTTTACCGTTAATATTTCTCCGTCAAATGAAGAAGGTGCATTCTTTCCCGGTTTTTGATATTTTAAGGGATCTACATTTTTTAAGAATTCTGATTTTACTCCGGCAGGAATAATTTCGTACAAAGCAGTAACTGTGTGGCCACTGCCTAATTCGCCAGCGTCTTTTTTATCATCATTAAAATCTTCTTTATTCAATAAACGGTTTTCATATCCTATCAACCGGTACCCCGCGACTTTTTCAGGATTAAATTCTATCTGTAGCTTTACGTCTTTTGCGATGGTAAACAAGGTGCTGCCAAATTCATTAACCAATACTTTCTTAGCCTCGTTGATACCGTCAATATAAGCGTGATTGCCATTGCCTTTGTCAGCAAGTAGCTGCATTTTGCTGTCTTTATAATTCCCCATTCCATAGCCAAGCACGGTTAAATAAATTCCTTTGTTACGCTCCTTTTCTACCAGCCTTACCATGTCATCATCACTGCTGGCACCTATATTAAAATCACCATCAGTACAAAGAATGATACGATTATTTCCTTCTTTCAAAAAATTTTCCTGTGCCGTTTTATAAGCCAGCATAATACCTTCTCCGCCTGCGGTGGAGCCACCTGCGTCCAGAGCATCAATGGCGGTTTTTATTTTTATCTTATCGGCGCCGCTTGTTGACGGGAGCACCAGGCCAGCGTTTCCGGCATATACCACTATGGAGATGCGGTCTTTTTCCCGAAGCTGGTCGGTAAGCATTTTCATAGAAGCTTTTACCAGCGGCAATCTGTTCTCACCCATCATAGAGCCTGATACATCAATTAAAAAAACAAGGTTAGAAGCAGGCAGATTCTCAGTAGAAATATTTTTGCCCTGCAGCCCTATAAGCACTAATTTATTTTCTTTATTCCAGGGGCAATTACTTATTTCCGTGTTGATAGAGAAAGGGTATTTTCCGGTTGGCTGCGGATATTGGTAATTGAAATAATTAATCATCTCTTCTGTGCGTACTGCGCCTGCGGGAGGCAATTGGTTTCCATTAAGATACCGACGTACATTGCTGTAAGATGCAGCATCCACATCAATTGAAAAAGTAGACAGCGGGTCGTCACTTACTTTATGAAAACCGTTTTCTGCAATGTTGCTATATTCTTCCGTATTGAAATTTTGGTCTGTTTCGTATTTGTTTGGATAAGAGGAAGGGGCATACATTTTCTTCATGGTTCCCATTCTTTTTACAGTCGTATAAGCCAGGGGTTTGTCTCCTCTCTTTAAAGGAGATGATCTTGAAAATACTGACTCATCCAGAGCAACACCGGGCAAAACAGCGCTTACCTTTTCCATGATAACATTGATGTTTTTACGCCCATTGATTTTTACTTGCTGTGTGACATATCCCGAAGCAGAAAACGTAAGATATTGCTGCTTTTCGCTAACGGTAATTTTGTAATTGCCACTTGCATCACCCGTGGTTTCGCTTTTCCCGGCTTTTATTCTGGCAGCTATGGCATTACCATTTTCATCATTAACATGACCGTTTATGGCGGTTTCATCGTTGTTACGAAATGCAACTATGAGCACACAAGTTGCAAGTAGCAAGAGCATAATTTTTTTCATACAATAATTTTTTAAAGATGATGCAAGGCAATCTTTTTTTGCAAATTGCTTTTGCAAAAATGATTTTCATGAAGGATGCAGGAGTTTTATAAATTACATAAATGGTTAAAAAAATATTTGAATAACTTTATTGTATTGGCGCTTATCAAAAAAATATCATCAGTAAAAAGTGATCAGGAGCTTGTGCAGGAGTACAAGGAAGGTGGAAGTATGGATGTATTGGGTGAATTATATAACCGTTATATGGATTTAGTATATGGCGTATGCCTTAAATATCTGAAAGAACAGGAAGAGGCAAAGGATAGTGTAATAAATATTTTTGAAGAGCTGGTAAGCAAGCTGAAAAGATATGAGGTGGCTAATTTTAAAGGATGGTTATATCAATTGGCAAAAAATTATTGCCTTATGAAGTTGCGGGGCAATAAAAGCAAACCTGTTAATGTTGAGATGGATGTTATGTATTTCGCAGAAAATAATCATCCTGATAATGCAGAAGAACAAGAACAAAAATTGGTGCTGATGGAAGAGTGTATAAAGCAGTTGCCACAGGATCAAAGAGAGGCCATTGAATTATTCTATCTGAAAGAAAAATGTTACAAAGAAATAGCTGAAACAACAAAGATTGAAATTAATAAGATAAGGAGTTTTATACAAAACGGGAGACGGAATTTAAAAATATGTATGGAAAAATATGTGCAGGAAACTAGTTAATGAAAGAAAATAAAAAATATACCGCTAAAGATTTTGAACGCTACCATTCCGGTAGTATGCCGGACAGTGAAATGTATGACCTGGAGAATGCTGCGTTGCAAGATCCGTTCGTTTCGGATGCACTGGAAGGGTTTGCACTTTCATCATCAGCACAAAAAGATATGGAGGAGTTGCGCGAAAGACTATTTGAAAAAGAAAAGAATAAAAGTGCAACACCTGTATACTCTCTCACTCTTAATTCCTGGTGGCGCATTGCCGCACTGTTCATCGTTATCGCAGGTGCAGGAATTCTTTTTTATAAAATAAATATTAACTCAAAACAAAACATAATTGCAAAAGTAGATGATAAAAATTTTTTAAAAACAGATAGTAATATGGCTTTAGCTAAAGGTGAGAAAGCGCCTTCACAGGACATAGTTGCATTTGAGAATTCTTCGTCGGTGAAGTCTGAAGAAAATAAAATAACTCCATTGCCGGAAACAAAAGCGAAAGGAAATAGAAAAATATCTGTACCGTTTTCCCTAAATAAAGAATCGCAAGCTGATATGGCTACTATCGCAGTTAATGGAGAGAATAAAAAATTTGCTGAGGAATATCATTTTAAAGGAAAAGTGATAGACCAGGAAGGCAATGCTCTTGCTGCTGCATCGGTAAAAGAAAAGAGCTATGAAACAATCAATTCTAAAGATTCGTCCGCAAATCTTTCGATTATATCGCCTGATAGTAATACTAACGGCATTGTACCAGTGTTGGGATATGGCAACAAAAAAGCGGTTCTTCAAAAAGATGCCCAGCGCGTAGTTACTACGGACAAAAGTAATGGCGCTGCGAATGAATCATTACTTGCTTCTGTTAACAGATCAAAAACAGCCCGGCAAGAACAAATGGAATCACGTGTTGCAGAAGCGCGGATGAAATCGGCCGCACCTGCTAACACTAATCATCAGTTCGATGAATATGTAAAAAAACATATCCGTCCGGTTTATGATGAAAATAAAGTAAGGCAAATAGGTGACGTAAAACTTTCTTTTAGTATTGGTAAAGAAGGACGACCTGAAAATATTAAGATAGAACACTCATCCTGTAAAGCTTGTGAAGCTTCGGCTATTGAACTTTTGAAGAAGGGTCCTCTATGGAATAATGAAACTTCATCCCGCGAAATGGTATTGATTAAATTTTGAAGAATATTATTTAGCTGTCCTTTTGAACTTTTTAGACTGTAGAAAAAACAGTGACTAAAAAATGTTATTTA
>JBDTIC010000216.1:0-3612 GCA_039936595.1 Ginsengibacter sp.
CCTCACATTGGCGGTGGTTTTACCTATGCTTCAGCAAGCCTGGATACCTACTATGGCAAGGTTTCCAATTCGTGGAAAATTGAAAATGGAGATGTATTAATGGATGTGGAAATCCCCGCTAACACTACAGCGACCGTTTTTATACCTGCAGCAAATTCTGGTGCAGTAAAAGAAAGCGGTAAACTCTTATCCCAGGTTAATGATATAAAAGTAAAAGCTGCAGTAGAGGGTTATGTAGAAGTGGGTTTGGGTTCGGGTGTTTATCATTTTGTGGTGGAAAATATGGGGAAGTAGATAAATAAAGTTGGCAAGCAGGAACTGAACTTTGAGAAATAGAGAAATCAAAATAATATGACTTCGATATGGGAACTTTTTTAATCAGCATATTCGTTTATGAATGTCTTAGGATCTGTTAGGGCCGGTAAAGATGGTTCGTTCATTTAGGAAGTAGCAAATTTTATGTACAATTAGTTTATCATAATAAAGAAAATAAAATGAATAGTGTAATAGACAGAAGGAAATTCCTGAGTAATATTTCGCTGGCAACTGCTGCACTGACTCTTCCTGGTGTTGTATATTCCTCTTTAGTAAGATCAAACGATTATGTAGAAGCTAAAACTACCCATGGAAGGATAAGAGGTATAAGAAAAGAAGGTGTTAATATATTTAAAGGAGTTCCTTACGCCGGTAAAACCTCTGGCGACAGAAGATTCCGCCGCCCAGCCAAACTCGAATCATGGACTGGCGTAAGAGACGCTTTGACCTTAGGAGCACCTGCCATTCAACCGCCAAGAATGAACGAACCTGCCCCTTCAGAAGATTGCCTTTTTCTAAATGTGTGGACTCCGGCAAACGATAATAAAAGACGTCCTGTTATGTTTTACAATCATGGCGGGGGATACGTAATTGGTTCGGCAGGTGCTGGTGGCCAGAATGGGGCTAACTTAGCCCGAAACTTTGATGTTGTGGTTGTTGAAACGAACCACAGGTTGGGCTTATTCGGTTTTTTATACCTGGATGAGATTGCAGGCCCGGAATATGCAGGTTCTGGTAATAGCGGTTTGTTGGATATTATCGATGGATTAAAATGGGCAAATGATAATATTTCACAATTTGGTGGTGACCCTAACAATGTAATGATTTGGGGGGAATCTGGTGGAGGCGGAAAAACTTCATGCCTTTATGCTATGCCTGGAGCTGCTCCGTATTTCAATAAAGCATCTATCGAAAGTGGGCCCGGAGTGCGAATGATGGATAAGAGATCAGCGCAGGAGAATACTTTACAGGTATTGAAAGAATTGGACATTTCAACTGGTAACTGGAAGAAATTATTAGAAGTGCCCGTCGCAGACTTAATGGCTGTGCAGGCTAAACTACCATTCGTTGCCCCATTCCTGGGGAAAAATAAAGAGCTTAGGGGTAGAAATATAAAAGGATTTGGGCCTGTTGTTGACGGTATAACACTTCCTCAAAATCCGTTTGATCCTACTGCACCAAAGATTTCACGAAATAAGCCTTTAATAGTGGGCTGGAATGAAGATGAATACAATTTTTTCGCTTGGGAAAGAAAGGAGACTGAAATTTTTAAAATTGATTTTGATGGCTTATATAGAAAATTAGAGCCCCAGTATGGGCAGAATACGAATACAATTATCCAAACTTATCGAAAAACTATGCCTGCTGCATCAGCCTCTGATATATTTGTTGCTGTTTCTTCTATAACGATGATGGGCCTGGGGTCAATAGAAATTGCTGAAAAGAAATCAAAAGAAAATGCTGCCCCTGTTTATTTGTACAATTTCGGCTATAAATCAGAAGTTAAAATACCCGGTACGGACCATGCTTTGGGAACGCCTCATGCCATGGACATTACTTTTAAATTTAACAATGAAGTTCAACCCAAAAAAGGGGAGTCAGCCAAGCCAGGTTTCTTTGCGGGAAACAGGCCCGAACGGTTTATAGCATCTCACCATTTTGCTGAACTCTGGACAACCTATGCCCGAACAGGTAAACCTTCAGCCAAAAATGTTCCGGAATGGCCTGCCTATAATTTGAATGACAGACCCACCATGCGTATTGACACAAAGTGTGAGGTGATTTATGACAGGTTTAAAGAAGAGCTTGATATGTGGAGATCAATAGGGAAATTAGGATAAAGTCTTTTACGATCTATGTTATAAATAATATTTGATCGTATGTAGCGTGAAGAATAAGCAATAGTAGTAGAATACGGAGAAAATTGTTGAAGTAATAATCGTCCCGGACTTAAGATAAAAAATTATGAAAAAGTATATCATTTTAAATATTTTGTTTGCGGTTTTAGTAGATGCTTTGGTACAAGGTCAGATTGTCCCAACCAGGTTGAGATGTGAATACCTGGAGAATCCTGAAGTGATTGATGTCGCCAATCCACGCCTGTCGTGGGTAAATATTACTGAGAAAGTTGAGCGCGGGCAGACTCAAACTGCGTGGGAAATACGGGCTGCGGGAACAAAAGAAAAACTTTTAAATGGCCATGCTGACTTATGGAATAGTGGGAAAGTAAGTTCCAGTCAATCTAATAACATTTATTATAAGGGAAAATTATTATCATCCAGGCAGGATTGTTACTGGCAGGTAAGAACGTGGGACAAAAAAGGAAAAGTATCAGGATGGAGTAAACCAGCTTTCTGGAGCATGGGGCTTCTTGATCCCAATGAATGGAAAGCCAGGTGGATAGGAGCTCCCTGGCAGGGAGAAGAAGCGCTGCCAAAGCCTGTGTTTAGAAGAACAGCAGATAGCGTTAAAAAAGAGCCATTACCTCCTCCTGCACCTTTATTGCGAAAGTCTTTTAAAATTACGAGGACGATAGCATCGGCAAGGGCTTATGTCACAGGTCTCGGTTTTTTTGAATTTTATGTAAACGGAAGAAAGGTAAGCAAAGATGTTTTAGTACCTAACCTCACACTTTTTGGCAAACGCCCGGGCCTTGAAAATAATTACATTTCCATACCTGACAATTTCAGGGAGTACCGTGTGATGTATTTATCGTATGATATTACACGGATGCTAAAAAAAGGAGAAAATGTAGTCGGGGCGATCCTCGGTAACGGTTTTTATAATGATCCGATACGCTGGACACAATCCTATGGGTCTCCAAGATTTATAGGCCAGATATATATTACCTATACAGATGGCACACAAGATGTGATAGTCAGCGATGAGAGCTGGAAAGCAGCGAAAAGCCCAATCGTTATGGATCTCATATATGGCGGAGAACATTATGATGCCCGTTTGGAGCAACCAGGTTGGTGCACTGCACGTTTTGATGACTCACAATGGAAACAGGTTGCTATAAGGAAAGCTCCCGGAGGTAAAATGGTGGCTCATATGTCACCTACCGATAGAGTGATGGAAAAAATAGCGCCCGTAAAGATAAAAGTGTTAGGTAAAGGCAAATATAGAATTGATTTCGGGCAACAAATATCAGGTTGGCTCCATTTGCTAAACGTTACTGGAAAAGCCGGGCAGAAGATCAATATTAAATATATAATTGACCAGCCGGTTGGAGAAAATAGCTACACTTTAAAGGGAGGAGGCCCGGAATCTTATGCTGCAAGATTTACATGGTTT
>JBDTIC010000217.1:0-2702 GCA_039936595.1 Ginsengibacter sp.
AGTGAAGCGCTTACTTTGCGTGCCAGCATTAATGACATACTGAACCAGAATAAAGGCTATAGCAGGAACATACAACCCTTTTCTATTGAAGAGAAGCATTATATTACTTTTCAGCGGTATGGCCTGCTTACTTTAACCTGGAACTTTAATAAAAAAGGAGGCGCTTCAGCTCCCAAATAAATTGTTTAAGTCCATGAAAAAAATCATCTTAATATTTATTATTACCCTTGCTTCAAAAAATCTGTTTGCCCAAACTCAGTTTATCTCAAAAGCAAAGATTGAATTTGAACGCCGCACTAATGTGTGGGCAGAGCTAACGGGAACTTTTGCAGAAGCGATCAAAAAGAATACGGCGCAATTTAAGACAGACTATTTCAATTACGAGTTTGAGGATAACAGATCTATATATAAACCAGGCCGCGAATCAAATGATAAGCCTTCCAACTTCAACAGAACGCCTGCCGGTGACAATGAAGTGTATAGTGACTTTACCACTAAAAAATATATTGCTAAAAAATCTGTCTTTGAAACGTCATTCCTGGTGGAAGACAGTCTTAGAAATGCGCGCTGGAAAATTACCAACGATTTCAGGGAAATTGCAGGGTTCAATTGTAGAAGAGCAACTACTATTATAATGGACTCTGTATTTGTAGTCGCATTTTATACCGATGAAATTATAATACCCGGCGGCCCCGAAAGTTTCAACGGGCTGCCAGGTATGATTTTGGGTCTGGTCATCAATCGTTTACATACTTCGTGGTATGCCACTAAGATAGAAGTCAATTCTGTAAATCCAAAAGATATCGCTGCTCCGGTAAAGGGAAAGAAAACCACCAACCTGGAACTAAAGGAAACTTTAAAAAAATCATTATCAGATTGGGGCACTTCTGCAGCAAGATATATCTGGGCGATTATGATCTAGCGGGAATTTATATTACCCAATAGAAAACCCATCAGGCAAAGTAGAACCCTTCTTAACTACAACAATTCCATCTTTTACTGTATAAAGTTCGTGATCGCTGTTTTCAAGATGCTCGCCACCGATGATCCTCACGTTATTGCCTATACGACAGTTTTTATCAATAATGGCATTTCTAATCTCGCAATTATCACCAATTCCTAATTTAGGGATACCGTTTTTTTCTGCATAGTCCATCACTTCAATAGTTTCATAGTAGTCGCTTCCCATGATGTAACATCTGAAGATTTTAGTGCCGAAGCCTATCCTTGTCCTGATGCCGATCACGCAGTCTTCAATACGTTCTGCATGAATAATAGAGCCATCGCCTGCTATAGTGTTCAATAAATAAGTACCACTGATCTTGGCAGGAGGTAACATCCTTGGACGGCTGTAAACCCGTTGTTCGTTATGAAAAAGATTGAAGGGAGGAAGCTCCTGTGTCAAGCCAAGGTTTGCTTCAAAGAAGGAAGATATATTCCCAATGTCTGTCCAGTACCCACTATATTGATAGCTGAACACATTATAATCTTTAATAGCAAAAGGAATAATTTCTTTTCCGAAATCAGTGGCATCCTTTTTCTGGTTATTCAAAAGGTCAATAAGTATTTCCTTTTTAAATAGGTAAATACCCATAGAGGCCAGGTAGTTCCTGCCCGCTTTTTGCATGTCTTCTTTAGTATCGCTGACCCAATCCGATAGAATATCTAAACCGGGTTTCTCGATAAATGACGTGATCCTGTTATCTTCATCCGATTTTAAGATACCAAATTCAGTGGCCTCTTTTTGTGTAACCGGAATAGTAGCAATGCTGATATCAGCTCCATCCTTTACATGAGTACGGAACATATTTCCAAAATCCATCTGGTACAGTTGATCGCCGGATAAAATAAGCACGTGATCGTATTCGAGACTATCGAGATGCTTTAATGACTGGCGCACTGCGTCTGCTGTTCCCTGGAACCATAATGAACTATCGGGAGTCTGCTCAGCCGCAAGTATATCCACAAATCCGCTGCTAAAAGCGCTGAATTGGTAAGTATTTTTAATGTGCTTATTCAGTGATGCAGAATTGAACTGAGTAAGAACAAATATTCTATTAATATTAGAATTGATACAGTTGGAGATCGGGATATCCACCAACCTGTATTTACCTGCGATCGGTACTGCGGGTTTACTTCTTGCACGTGTGAGTGGGTAAAGGCGGGAGCCGGCACCGCCTCCAAGTATTACGGCAATTAACGATTTGCTAATCCACATATTGGCTTGCATTTTTTAAAATTTTTAAATGTGATCCTACTTTTTATTTATCAAAATTTTGAATAGATAGAAATTTCTTGTTTCATGTAATCTGAAGCTTCCGGAATCTATAGCGACGGAGAAAAATTCATTTTCCAAACGCTTTAGGGTTTTAATTCACAACTCTTTATTTACAACTCACTATTCACGCGTTATACAAATTAATATAAATTTCAGCACTTTTTTCCCAGCTATGATCAATTTGCATGATCTGTTTAATTATTTTGTCTAATTTTTCCTGATCCTGGTACAACAGGAGTGACCGGTGAATGGCATTGGTAATATCTCCTACTGATGCTGTATCAAAACAAACTCCAAAACCACCCTCTTCACCATAATCTTTTACTGTATCCCGCAATCCGCCTGTCCGTCTAACTATAGGAACAGTGCCATAGCGCAAGGCATACATTTGATTTAATCCGCAAGGCTCAACCCTGCTCGGCAT
>JBDTIC010000218.1:0-9390 GCA_039936595.1 Ginsengibacter sp.
ATAATAATCAGTTGGCTCCGGATGGACATACTATACTTGCACTTAGTCAAAATCCGAAAGTTTGGAATGACCGGAATTACTTCAACCCTATTCCGACTTCGGTGATACAGTTGAATCCTAATCTTAAGCAAAATCCTGGATGGTAAACGATAAAAATACTTACTGAATTTAAAGCTAAGCTATGCACCAAACTGCATAGCTTAGCTTTTTTTACAGAGAAAAGTTTTGGAAAATGAGTAATTTGCAAAAGGTGAAGATTTTATTAATAAGACCGTAGACTATGCGATTATTTTAAATAGCCAACAATAGCTTCACTATGATATTTTGAATGTCAAATGGAAGGACAGGAATTGTTATTATATTATTGATAATGCACAGTAGCATTTACGAAATGAAATGACTTCTCCCATAACGTTTTTTGCGAAAAAGTCCATTATAATATGTTAGACATTAGGGCTTTGTTTTCACAATCGATATCACAAGCGCGATAATTTTTTTGCAAAGCAGGGAATAACCATAATAGCTTAAAATTTCATTTCATGAATACTGTAATAAGAAGGCTATTCCTGGTCAATGCCTTAATATGGATTGTGTCCCTTGCGCCAGCATCAGCCCAGGCCGTAAAAAATTCGGGCCATGGCATGGCGATACCCGGCCTTATTTTACAGGATGCCAGTGATACAGATAAACGAAAGGAGTTTTTGGAGGAGATATTGAAACTTTTACCGCGCGACCTTACAAATAACGGCCACGTTTCTTTTCTTGATAAAGCATTTAAGGATTGGCTTGCGAGAACTGGTGAATTGCCACCGGATTTTGATAAGATGCCCTCCATTCCCTATTTACCAAATCCTTTGATACTCGACGAAGGCCGTAAGAACATCCCGATCAGCTCCATGAAGCAGTGGGCTGAAAAACGTCGCTGGATGAAAAGGGACCTTCAATATTATATTACGGGAACTTTTCCGCCCGTCCCTGAAAATTTGCAGGCAAAAGTTCTTAGTGAGAAGAGAGATGGAGATGTAACTATACGCCAGGTGGAATTAACATTTGGTCCCGACGGGAAAGCAAAAATGACCTTAGAATTAATGATTCCAGTCGGTAAAGGTCCCTTTCCGACTTTTATGACGCAATGGGAGCACAAAGAGTGGGCACAGATAGCTGTAAGACGGGGATATATCGGTTGCATCTATGCCGGGTGTGATTTAAAAGACGACACTGAAAATTATTCAGAGATTTGGGCAGGAAAATATGATTTCTCACGCCTGATGCGAAGGGCATATGGTGCATCCAGGGTTATTGATTACTTACTCACACTGCCTTTGATAAATAAAAAACAAATCGGAATAGCAGGTCATTCGAGAAATGGAAAACAATCTTTATGGGCGGCTGCATTTGATGAGCGGATTGGTGCTGTAATTTCCAGCAGTGGTGGCACTGGCGGTGAAGTCCCTTTCCGGTATTCAAGGCATAAATATGGATGTGAGGATATTGCTCTTTTATCATGTGCCCAGCCATCCTGGTTTCATCCAAGGTTGAGATTCTTTACGGGTCGCGAAAATAAATTGCCTGTTGACCAGAATCTCTTTATGGCTTTAGTAGCCCCTAGAGGATTAATGTTGAGTTCATCAAGGAGAGAAAGTGATGGCAATCCATGGGGGATAGAGCAAGCCTACGATTCCACGCTAAAGGTCTATAAATTTTTGGGTGCTCTTCCGAACTATGTTTCAATGCGACTTCGCGACGGCAAACATGGCACTAGTACTCGCGATATAGAAGACTATGTTGACTTCTTCGATTATATTTTTGGACGTAGCAATCATAAACCCGTCAATGAACAATTATACAGCTATTCTTTTGAGCAATGGACCAGGATAAGCGGAGAAAAAATTAACCCTGTCAATTATCCGGTCAGAGAAGGTAGCGACTTGTTAATTGAGTCTGGTGGAAAGAATATTCATTCTATAAAAGAGTGGATAGATAAGAAAACTCAAATACAAAAAACATTAATGTGGATATTGGGAGACGAGCCTCCTAAAGTTGCCAATCCAGGCCCGTTAAATTTCAAAAACAGCGAAAATCGTGGAGAAGACTATTATGGTAATTTTATCGCTCGGCCTGAAGCGACATTGCGAATGGGCAGGGTTAACCTTTCTCCCGGATCCCCCGGAGATTCAAAACCGGGATCCGGATTTGGAGACTTCCTTTATGGATACTTGTATTATCCTAAGCAGCAGGAAGAAAAAATGAGGGATGGAACAGCCAAATTACCGGTTATTATCTATCTTCATAAATACGATTACTCACAAGGTTTCTTCGATAACCAGGGACTTGACCATGATAAATTACCATTTATCGAAGCTCTTGTGGATCAGGGATATGCTGTTCTTATGTACGATATGACAGGATTCGGTAATCGTATAGAAGAAGGAACAAGATTTTACCAACGATATCCACATTGGTCGAAGATGGGAAAATGTGTCACCGACCTGGAAGGCGCTGTAGATGCGTTAGAGAATCTCAATTTCATTGACAGTACAAGGATTTCTGTATTAGGTTATTCGCTTGGAGCAACTGTTGGTTTGTACGGGGCTGCATTGGATAACCGCATTGCCAGTGTTGTCTCTGTCTGTGGCTTTACACCAATGCGCACTGATACAAGGGAAAAAGGTACGGAAGGTATTAAAGCATATTCGCACCTTAATGGTCTTCTCCCTAAACTGGGATTTTTTGTGGGCCATGAAAACCGGATTCCCTATGATTTTGATGAAATACTGGCCGCTGTTGCGCCAAGGCCTTTGCTTGTTATAGCTCCTGTGTTAGACGAAGACGCCACAGTTCAAGATGTTAGTTCCTGCATTACGCAGGCAAAAGGTGTTTATCAATTATATGGAGTTCCCAAAAATATTCAGATGGATACTCCTTCGGATTATAATAGGTTTTCTGAGGTCATGCAAAAAAAAGTACTTCAATGGTTTAAAAATAACTATGGGCAATAATGTATAGTCTGATTGGACGTCGCGCAAGTTTTATGAATGAGCCATTGACAAGTATGGTCAACTCAATTCAACGATAAAAAATCCCAGATTACATTTATTCCGGAAAGTTGTTGAGATACATCCTTTGCCGATAGACCACCAGGGTGACCAAGTATTTATTAAAAAGAGACTTTTGCAACACGATAGACAGGTGCAGCAACGACAAACTTAATATTAATTCAAAATAAAAAAAATGAAAATATCCTCGATTTCATTTCTCATCGTATCTCTTTTTCTGGTGATAACGCTTCATGCTCAAAAGACACCTCCTGGACCTTATGGCGCTTTACCCACTCAGCGCCAGCTGGCCTGGCAGGAAATGGAGCGCTACTGTTTCCTTCATTTTACAGTTAATACTTTTACTGATCTTGAATGGGGATTGGGAGGCGAAAAAGAGAGCGTATTCAATCCAACCAATTTTGATGCAGACCAAATTGTTTCAACCATTGCAAAGCATGGCTTTAAAGGAGCTATACTTACCTGTAAACACCATGATGGCTTTTGCCTGTGGCCTTCAAAATATACTCAACACTCTGTAAAGAATAGTCCGTGGAAAAATGGAAAAGGGGATGTAGTGAAAGAGATTTCAGCGGCCTGTAAAAAGTACGGGATTAAGTTTGGGATTTATCTTTCGCCGTGGGATAGAAACAGTGCTTTGTATGGAAATCCTGAGTACATCACTTATTACAGGGATCAACTTAAGGAATTACTAACTAACTATGGTGATATATTCGAAGTATGGCTGGATGGTGCAAATGGAGGGAACGGGTATTACGGAGGTGCCAATGAAAAACGTGAGATTGACCGTAATACTTATTATGACTGGGAAAACACGTGGGCAATCGTTCGTAAGCTGCAACCTAATGCTGTTATCTTTAGTGATATAGGTCCTGATGTAAGATGGTGCGGCAATGAAAGAGGATTTGTAAAAGATTCCTGCTGGGCTACCTACACTCCGCACGGCCTCAAGGACGATAAGCCCTCAATAGGATACACGAAATACCAGGAAGGTGAAACAGGCACACTAGACGGTGAAAAATGGATGCCCGCGGAAGTGGATGTTTCCATTAGGCCAGGCTGGTTTTATCATTTAAAAGAGGATAGCAAGATTCGCAGCCTGGAAAGTTTGAAAGAGATTTATTTTAAGTCGGTTGGTAACGGTGCATCGTGGAACCTAAACGTTCCGCCAGATCGAACAGGACAGATCAATTCACACGACATCAAATCGCTGGACTCGCTACAGGATTATCTGATAAAATCGTTCTCAACTGATTTATTAAAGGGAGCAAAAGTTACGGCATCTGAAACAAGAGGCAATATAAAAAAATATGCTGCTTTCAATGTATTCGATAATGACAAAAATTCTTACTGGGCAGTGAATGATAATACCACCTCAGCCTCTCTTACTTTTCAATTAAAAGAGCGCTCAACGTTCAATTGTATGGAGATTAAAGAATTTATTCCTATAGGGCAACGCATACGCTCGTTTACAATCGAAGTGAATAATAATGAGAAATGGATTCAGGTATTCAAGGGTAGTACCGTCGGAAGAAAAAAGTTGGCAAAGTTTGATGACATCACCGCTTCGAAAGTGCGTATTACATTTTTTAATGCTTTGGCCTGCCCGGTTATAGAATCCGTGAAGCTATACAAAGTTTTGTAAGATCAATAAGCTCTGGAAATGAACGAGTCATCACGATGTCCAGGATTTTGTCATTTAAATTTAGATTTTAAAAACTTCAATTTTAGATCATAAAATATCATAGTATCAGGGAAAATCATATAGGTTTCAATTTGAAAACATTGGAAAAGATGAACTCCTGTCTCAGGTCTTTGGCTCGCTCATAAATCAACATGTTTTGAAGTCACTTTTTCTCCAAAAAATATTTCAGAATGTTTATCAAAATCAGAAGTAGAATCTGTTGTGAAAAATCGCAGCTCACTGATTTTACTCAGTTGAGTTTCTATTTGAGGGTGGCGTCTTAAATAATCTTCCAGGCTTTTAGCAACAATCGGCCCCTGTGATATTACCTTTATATTGACGGGTAAATATTGTTGTATTTTATTTAATAACAACGGATAGTGGGTGCAAGCCAATAAAATGGTATCAATGGCAGAGGATTGATCCAAAACGGCATTGATATCTTTTTGTATAAAATAATCTGCCCCCGGGGCAGCGCCTTCATTGTTTTCTACCAGTGGCACCCACATCGGGCACGCATGTTGGAATACTTTTATTTCAGGGAATTTTTTTTCTATTTCAATAAGATAAGATTCGGATTGGATAGTTCCTTTGGTTCCTAGAACTCCAATATTTTTTGAAATTGAATAATTGCCGATAATTTCCGCAGTAGGCCGAATCACCCCAAGTACCCTTTTATGATCATTTAGTTTGGGAAGATCTTTTTGTTGAATCGTTCTCAAAGCTTTTGCTGATGCAGTGTTGCAAGCCAAAATAATAAGGGGGCAGCCTTGCGCAAATAACCATTGCACCGATTGCCACGTATATTCATAGACCGTTTGATAAGAGCGGGTGCCATAAGGTGTCCTGGCATTATCACCGAGATAGATATAATCGTATTGCGGTAATTGTTTTTTTATATCTTTTAAAACGGTAAGGCCTCCGTAGCCGGAATCAAAAACACCGATGGGAGAGGAACTTTTCATTTGTCAAAAATAAACAAGCCATCCCGGTTTGCGGAATGGCCTGACAAAAAAGTATTATTTTTATTTTTTTGGAGCGACAGCTGCTGGAGCAGCAGCATGCTCTTTTAATCCCAGTTTCTTTATTACCAAAGGTCCTATATCACTTGTTGGCGGCATTATGATCAGCGCTTCTTTTGGCATTACATAAGTATAGCCATTTTCTTTAGCTACTTCCTCAATAGCGGTTTGTAGTTTCTTCTGTATAGGAACGGAAAGCTCTTGTCTTTTCTGTTCAAAATCATTTTGAATTCTTTGTTGCTCACCGGACAGCTCCTGGCTTTGCTTCTGAAGGTCACTTCTTTTTACTTCTTTAAGGCTGGCACTCATCGTTGCCGAATCTTTTACAAATTTTTGTATGGCTTCATTCAGTGCAGTTTGCTTGTCCTGGGCATTTTGATATAATGAGCGTTGGTACTGGTCGAGTTCTGTCTGAACAGTTGCTGCTTCAGGCATTAGCTGAATAACTTCATCAGCACTAATAAAACCGATTTTTTGAGCATTCGCTACAGTTGATAGTCCAAATATTCCTGCAGAAATAAAGAGAATAGTGAGAAATTGTTTCATTTTCGTTTTTAGTTTGTTTTTTATAAAGTGTTTAAATTTATGGTTTTGGCTGCATGAGCATTTGTCTTTCGCAATTATTTAACACCCAATTCTTTCAACACATCATCACTCTTATCCAGTTTTGGGTCGGCAAATATAACGGTAATTCCTTCACTTTTATCCAAAATGAAATCATATAATTTAGCTACTGCTAGTTTTTGGATTGCATTATAAACCTTATCCTGTATGGGCTTTATCAACTCTTCACGTTTCTTAAATAAATCCCCTTCAAATCCGAATCTTTTTCTTTGAAGATCCCTGACCTCTTTTTCCTTGTTATATAATTCATCTTCTCTTTTTTTCTTAAGTTCGTCGCTTAACATCACTTGTTCTGCGTCATAATTTTTGTACATCTGGTCAAGAGCAGCGGACTTTTGGTCTATCTCCTGTTGCCACATTTTACTAAACTCATCTAACTTTTGTTGCGCTTCTTTATAATCTGGTAATTTGTTGAGAATATATTTAGAATCGATTACTGCATAGCGTTGGGCAAATGCGCTCCCAAAAACAAGAAATACTGATAGTGTTAAAATTAGTTTTTTCATGATCAAGTGTTTTTTGTTGATTTATAGTTAATCTATATCGTAGGTTTTTATTCTGGTTCCTGGCCCAGCATGAACGTGAATTTGCCAGCACCTTTGAGACCTGTAGTTCCATTTATACGATCGAGGCCAATACCATAATCAAATCCCAGTAAACCAAACATTGGAAGGAAGAAGCGCGCGCCTAAGCCCACTGACCTTCTGAGCTTAAAAGGATTATAGTCTTTAAAACTATACCACCCGTTCGCAGCCTCGAAAAAGGCAAGTCCGTAAATAGTGCTACTTGCACTGGTACTGAAGGGATACCTCATTTCCAACGTGTATTTATTGAAGATAGTAAAAAAGTTGCTTGCCTGGTTAAGGTCAGGATTAATTTTTGGATTAGAATTGTCGTAAACGGGATAACCCCTGTGAGCAATAATGTCATAACCTAAAAGCCCATAATTATTGCTGAGTCCCGCATCACCTAATTGAAAGCGTTCAAAGGGTGAAGAAGGCGCTTTTTTAGAATATCTGCCCAAAAAACCGTATTTAGCAGCCGCATACATTATAAACTGTTTAGTCTTATTCTCCCCTCTTCCCTGGCCGATAGGTACATACCATTGAGCAGTAAAACGTTCTTTATGAAACTCCACCCATTTATACCTATCTGATGCTGCCAATTCCTGCTCATTTTTAAAAAGAGAGTAGGGCGGAGTTAACTGGGTACTTAGGATAAAGTTAGACCCACTTGTAGGAAAGATAGGATTAGGCCCGGCAGAACTGCGCGCCAGCGTAATTTTGAAACTTATATTGTTGGAAATGCCATTAATCAAACCTGGAAAGATATTATAGTTTTTAAGTTTGTACCTCTGGTAATTTAACTGATAGACTAAAGAGAAGAAATCATCAGGCCACTTTAACTGTTTACCAAGTGAAACACTGACACCAGTTGTTTTTATATATGAAGAATCAGCGTAAGCCCGATTGTAATATCCAGTATAAGGGTCATAAGCATTGGCATATTTGGTATCGTAATAACCTATAGTAAATGGATTTCTTTTTTTACCACCCAGCCACGGCTCAGTAAAAGAAAAATTATAAGACCGGAATTGCCTTCCATTACTTTGAGCTCTTAAGCTTAATTTTTGCCCGTCACCAACCGGTAAAGGATCCCAGGCTTTTTTATTGAAAATATTGTAGATGGAAAAATTATTGAAAGTAACACCCAGAGTTCCCGTAAGTCCGATGCCTCCGCCAAACCCGGCAGAGAGTTCGAGCTGGTCTGACGATTTCTCTTCAAGTCCCCACGTAATATCTACGGTACCGTTTTCAGGATGAGGATCTATACCGGGATTTATTTTTTCTGCATCGAAGAAGCCTAAGCCTCCAAGCTCGCGCTGAGTACGGATAATTTTTTCGCGGCTGAATTTTTCACCCGGAATAGTACGTAATTCACGCCGGATGACATATTCTTTTGTCTTGTTGTTGCCCGTTATTTCTACTTTTCCTATCGTCGCCTGAGGTCCTTCCGTAATCCTTATTTCATGGTCTATGGTGTCATTATATACCGCTGTCTCTACAGGAGTTACATGAAAAAACAGGTAGCCATCATCCTGGTAAAGGCTGCTAATATCGCCTCCGTCTGGTGAGGGTATTACTCCCAATTTTTTACTAAGAACCTCTCCATTATAGATGTCGCCTTTCTTGATACCCAATATTACCGTTAATAGAGAATCAGGGTATTTTGTATTTCCTTTCCAGCTAATGTTCCCAAAATAATAGCGATGCCCTTCGGAAAGTTTAAGCGCCACATCTAATCCACCTTTTTCATTGTAAGTTGTATCCTTAATTATCGTAGCATCCCGAAATCCGAGGGAATTATAATAATCCAAAACTTTATTTTTGTCTTCGAGGTATTTCTTTTCATTGAATTTTGCTGATGAAAACAATTTGAAACGGAAATAGGGATCCAATAATTCCTTTGTTTTGGAGGGAATCAGGTATCCATTAGTTTGCAAATATTCATAGAATGATAAATGATTTGTTTTTGCAGAATCATACACATTAAAATCATCTGAAGGAAACAGGGTCAACCTGCTTTTTTCCTTAGTCCCCTTCATCTGCTTTTTGAGCTTAAGATCTGATACTTCTTCATTGCCTGCGAAATAGATATTATCGATCCTTACTTTACCATTCTTATGAATTACGAAGACAATATTCACTGCATTAGCAGCTTTCGGATCCTTTACTTCATTAAGCTCAACTTCCACATTCCTGAATCCTTTGTCAACAAACACTTTCTTAATAATATCTATTGAAGACACCTTAAACCCTTCTGTAACTCTTGTAACTCTTCCTTTTGCCAGGTCAAGCTTAGGTGTCAGATCGTCTGCTTCAGTCTTGCTGATACCTCTGAACTTGAAGGATGAAAGGATTGGCCTGTCTGTGATATGTATTTCTATTGAAAGATTATTGCCAACCAGTTGCGTTAAATACACTTCCACATCAGAAACAAGATT
>JBDTIC010000219.1:0-4849 GCA_039936595.1 Ginsengibacter sp.
GCTTTTGAAAATGCAAGAGAGATGATGCGGAATTAGGTTTAATAGTTTATTAGTTAAATGGTTTTAGGTAAATTTATAATTTAAAAAAAGACGCATGTCACACAATTTATTAAAAGGGAAAAAAGGAATTATTTTCGGTGCACTGGACGAAAGATCATTAGCATGGAAAACTGCAATTCGTTGCCATGAAGAAGGCGCTGAAATCTTGCTTACCAATGCGCCTATTGCCATGCGCATGGGGGAAATCAATAAGCTGGCTGATAAAATAAAGGCTCCTATAGTGCCATGTGATGTAACCAGCAACGATGATATGTTGAATTTGATTACAAAGGCCAAAGAACATTTTGGTGGTAGTTTTGATTTTATTTTTCATTCGGTGGGTATGAGCCTTAATATGAGGAAAGGCAAATCTTATACAGAAATTGATTACGGTTTCAATCAAAAAACACTCGATATTTCTGCAACCAGTTTACATCGTTTATTGGCTACAGCTTATAAATCAGATGCACTCAACGAATGGGGAAGTGTAGTAGCGCTTACCTATATCGCGGCCCAGCGTGTATTTCCTGATTACAGCGAAATGGCCGATGCGAAAGCATTGTTAGAAAGTATCGCCCGTAGTTTTGGATATCATTATGCTCTCAAAAAGAAGGTACGAATTAATACTGTGTCTCAATCGCCTACCAGGACTACCGCCGGCAGTGGAGTAAAGGGTTTTGATGGCTTTATCAATTACGCCGAAAAAATGAGTCCTTTGGGAAATGCAACTGCCGAAGACTGTGCTAATTATGTAGTAACCCTTTTTAGTGACTATACCAAGTATGTTACCATGCAGAACCTCTTTCATGACGGAGGATTTTCCTCTACGGGTGTTACCCATGATATAATAGAGCAGATGGAAAAGTAAATATTCCATCGTTATTTGAGTAGAATCTAACAGGCAAAAATTATTCCCAGCCGCTTGCTATTACATCCGCAATGTGCATGGTAGTTAATGGAATTGCCTTTTTGGTAATGATTCCCTGTAAGTGCATCAGGCAGCTAAGGTCTGTTGATATAATATGTGATGCGCCAGTGCTTAAGGCATGATTTATTTTTTGATCGGCCATGGCGTAAGAAATGGCATCGAACTTAACTGCGAACGTTCCGCCGAAGCCACAACAGGTTTCTGTATCAGGCATTTCAATTAATTCCAGGCCCTTCACTTTAGCAAGAAGGCTCCGTGGGCCTTCTTTGATCTTACATTCACGCAATGCAGCGCAACTATCATGATAGGTTGCTTTGACATTTAATATCGCACCAAAATTTTCAATTTTTAAAACCGTTGTAAGGAATTCGCTGAATTCAAAGATTTTTGCCGAAAGCGCTTTGATTAAATTATGCTGTGAAGAATTTTCAAAAAGTTGCAGATAATAGTTTCTTACAAATCCAACACAAGAGGCCGATGGGGCAACAATATAATCGGTAGTATCAAAATCCTTGATAAATTTGGTTGCCACGATCTTGGCTTCATCCCAAAAGCCGGCATTAAATGCTGGTTGTCCGCAACACGTCTGGTTGGTATTATATTCAACATCGCAACAGGCTTTTTCCAACACTTTTATCATATTGAATGCAGTGTGAGGGTATAACTGGTCAACGAAACACGGGATAAATAATTGAACTTTCATTAGAAAAAAGTATAAAACAAAGTGCAAAAAAAGGTATGCTACCGGGTGTATTTAAGCGCCAGCATTTTAAGGGCTGTTACTGCCGCTTCTTCTCCTTTGTTACCATGTATTCCTCCTGTACGCTCATCGGCCTGCTCTTGGGTATCTACTGTGAGCACGCCAAAAATGGTCGGAACGGGTAAGGTAAGGTTCAACTGCAACACTCCATCTGTGATGGCTCTGCACACATAATCAAAATGTGGAGTTCCTCCGCGTAATACACAACCTAACGCTATAAATACCTGTGGCTTTTCAAATGTATCATGATAACCTTCCCATGAATTTTTAATAATAAAAGGAATTTCAAAGGCGCCTGGAACACTTATTATTTTATAATTGGTCATCTCGTTGTGGTGGAGTATCCGTGTGCATCCATCTAACAATTTTCCTACTATCTGTGAGTTCCACTCGGTATGCACAATAACGATACAGGCATCCTTTGGAAGAATGCCTGCATCAATGTTATAAAGATTTTCATTGACTATCGCCATAATAATTCACCAAATTTTATTCTGAAAAATCGCCAAGTTTTGCAAGATGCCTGTCAACGTCAGAAGCTTTTTGAGAAAGTGGATAGTCCGTTTTTATTTTCTTAAAAAGATCAATCGCGTCTTTTGTTTTACCGGCAGATTGAGCAAAGAGTGCTGCCCGGAATAAAAATTCAGATGAGGTGAATTCATCTTTGTCGTTTACACTGGCTGCTTTTTTATAATAATTCAGCGCATCATCACTTTTATTTAATTCAGCGCTTGCATCGCCTAACATTCCAAGAGCACGGCTTTTTATCTGTGTGGCTCCATTGGCATCAAAATCTTTCAGATACTTTATTGATTTTTCATATTGTCCCAGGTGAAGATAACAGGCACCGGCATAATAATCGCACAAATTAGCGGCGGGAGAGCCACTATATTGATTAATGATTTTTAAAGCTCCGGGATTAGTTCCGTCTCCATTAAGAACCCTGGTAGCAAGTAAAAGCTTTGCAGAATCAGTAGCGGTGGTAAATTCAGTAAAATACTTTTGTGTCACGAAAACAATTTTATCAGCCTTTTCGTCATTAGGCATTTTAAACATATACTTGTAGATCAGCCATGCCGCAACGAGGACAATTATTGCAGATCCAATGTAGGTAATAGGTTTACTGTAATCTTCCCAAAAACCACGTGCTTTTTCTAAAACATCTACTTCTTTCGGGTGTACTTTATTGTCCGCCATATTTACTTTTTTGCCAAATATCGCTATTGCGATTAGTATTTACAAAGCCCTTCCGGGATTATTTTGTTAAGGATTCAATATTTTTAATCCAAGATAAAAGGATAGTCCTTCTGTACATAAACATCTTTATAGATTTCATCGTCATCCGGATAAGGGCTTTCTTCAGCAAATTGCACTGCGTCTGCTACTTCCTTTTTTACTCTGTCATTTATCTTTTCGATCTCTTCATCGGTAATGCCAAAATTGTCTTTTAGTTTAACGAGAGTAGTTTCCAGAGGATCTTTCAGTTTATACTCGTCCATTTCTTCTTTGGTACGGTATTTTGCAGGATCACTCATGCTATGTCCCTTGTAACGATAGGTTTTAATTTCAAGTAAAGTAGGGCCGCCTTTCTCCCTGGCTCTTCGCACTGCTCTCTCTACTGCCTCATGCACAGTTTCAGGAATCATTCCATCTACCTGTTCTCCGGGCATTTCGTAAGCATCAGCAAGTTTATAGATATCAAGTACATTAGAAGTACGCTCAACCGAAGTGCCCATGGCATAATTGTTATTCTCACAAATAAATATAACAGGTAGCTTCCAAAGCATAGCCAGGTTAAAAGTTTCATGTAAAATGCCTTGCCGTGCAGCGCCATCTCCAAAGAAACAAAGTACTACATTATCAGTGTCTTTATATTTTTCTGCGAAAGCAAGTCCTGCGCCTGTGCCTATCTGTGCTCCCACTATCCCATGACCTCCAAAAAATTTATGTTCAACTCCAAAAAAATGCATGCTCCCACCCTTTCCCTTACTGCATCCTGTAGCTTTGCCATAAAGTTCAGCCATACATTCTTTCGGGGTAATGCCTTTTGCGATTGCCAGTCCATGATCGCGATAGGCAGTGATAAAAATATCATCAGGCATAGTCGCTGTCATACAACCGGCGGCAATGGCTTCCTGACCAATGTATAAGTGACAAAAGCCTCTTATTTTCTGCATTCCATACATCTGGCCTGCTTTTTCTTCAAAGCGGCGGATTATGAGCATGAGCTCGTACCAGTATAAATAAGTTTCTTTAGAAAACTTTGTAGCCAAGATTTTAAAATTTAGGTCGCAAAGATAAGGCAAAAAGGAAAAATAAATTATCTCAAAAAAAACATCCTGATTACGATTTTGAAGCGCAGGAAAGAAATTATTTGAAGATTATCTTTTCCAAAAGCCAGCACAACCGTATTTTGTTTTAGGAGGTCTTAGTAAAAAGGAATTCTCTCTACTAAAGTTAAATTACATTACCTTTTATCAAACTGGGTGAGGTTTAGCATCGGGTCTATTCTTTCATTTGCCACGTACATCTCATCCCAGTTCATTTTCTCCCTCGCCTTTGCAGCATTTCTGCCCAAAATGGCAGTAAGAGTAGATTCAGTGCCCTGTTGTGTTTCATTCAGATAATTTTTAGTTTCAATACTATTAATAAAAGAGGTTACTTTATTTTTATCCGCGTCATAAAGAGATGACAGAAAAGCGCCTGAAGCTACCTGTTCAGGAGTTGCTTCTCCTTTTACAACACCGGAATCCCATTTCTTCTCGCCATTTATAAATACTCCCCTGTTATAATGTGCCTCGGCAATTCCTGTAGTGCCTATGAACCTGGCGCAAACATCACCAAATTGCGGGCCTATCTGGGTAGAATGAATACTCATGTTCAGGTTGCCGGGATATTCATATACTACCTGGTAATTGTTCCACGCATTGCCAAACTCAACCCCATGATTAATACCTCCGGTACCCATCGCCGATACAGGATGCTGGCCGATAGCCCAGTTGCAAACGTCCAGCATGTGGATGCCCTGGTCTATCAATATACCGCCTGATAATTCAAGGAAGTGGAAATGATTCCTGATGCGTGCCCGGTCATAAGGCATATCCTTGTAAGGATTTAGAGGC
>JBDTIC010000220.1:0-12653 GCA_039936595.1 Ginsengibacter sp.
TGTAAAGACCAAAACCTATCATGGAGGATCCCATAAATGCACTGTTAGCCTGAGAATAAAACCAAATAATCATAAGCAGTGCCAAAGCCCCTGCAATCAGCGTCACTGTCCACATTGTTTTGTCTAAATTTTTAGTTTGATCACCAAAGTAGGCAATAGCGCCACTTACCACAAAACACAAAAAAACAAGGATGCCTTTATCATGCATACCGTTTACACTCTGTGTATAACCCAATACTGAAATTGAAACCCAGGGAAGAAACATTGAGATAAAACCGACTGCGGCTGAGATTAAAACAAATTTTCTTTGTTTACTCATTGTTTGAAAATTCATAATTGTAAGTTTAAGGTTAAAAATTGATTCCGGCTTTACGGTCGGTTAACAGTTTTCATAAACTACAGATAATTTTCCTGGAGTAAATATAAAGTAATTCTTATTAAATCTGTCTGAAAAATCTAATGATGTAAAATTTCTATTTTGATAAATTAACATGTAAATTTTTATATCTTTTGTATTTACTCCCTTATGAAGTGCGAACTTACCTGCAAGTTCATTAACCAAGGCAAGATTGGTTTCTTATACTTTTTTTTCTTATTTACACTAAACACCTGTTTCTTCTTCAGTTTGTCATTTTCACTTTTCAATCGAACCAGTTCATTTTATAACAGGTGAAAATGTATTTTTATCTGATGTAATGAAAGTAAAGATTGTTGGATTTTCCCCCCTATTATTCGCATCATCACGTTGTTGCTTTAGCGTTATTACAGCCTATAGAATTCAACCTATTTTCGGCATATTCCAATTTTTGGCTCATTTCATCAAGTGCGTTTTCCAATTTTCCTTTTAACGCGTTTTCTTCATAATATAGTTCTTTCCATTCGATAGTTATCGGATTTTCTTCATTCCTTTTTCCGTGAATAGCAGACTGTCCGAAAGATCGGCTTTGCATTTCTTCCAGTTCTTTTACTCTATGAAAAAGCTGTGAGAACTGAAAGTCATAAAAGGAAGAATGCTCTTCCATTTTGTGCAACCTGCTATTCACACTTAACAAATCCGGTGTTTTTAACGGGGTTGTACTGAACCCTGTAAAAAATTTAGTACCGTACCATTTATTTTTATCCGCTGGCAAAAATTCATAGCTACTAAATATCATACGATAAGCAAATATGGCGCATGCAATTAAAATTATAAGGGATATAACCCACCAAATCCACATAAATTATTATTTTTTGGAACAAAAAATATGATACCAATAAAAAAAAATCGGAGATTGTAAATGGGCTTTCAAAGGATTGATTCCTGAAATTGAAGAAAACAGGGTCATTGGTGCATTAGCAAGGGCTAAATTAATACAAATTATCCAGTTACCAAAGTACCTACTTTCTCACCAGTTATGACACGAAGCAATGTGCCGGGAGTATCCATTTCAAAAACAATAATAGGCAGGTTATTTTCCATGCAAAGAGTAAAAGCAGTCATGTCCATTACTTTTAAATTCGAAGTAATGCATTCTTGAAATGTGATGGTTTCATATCTTTTAGCTTTTTTATCTTTTTCAGGGTCAGCAGAATAAATTCCGTCTACACGGGTACCTTTCAATATTACATCAGCGCCTATTTCAATAGCTCTTAACGAGCCTGCAGTATCAGTAGTGAAGTAGGGGTTACCTGTGCCTGCGCCAAAAATGACCACTCTTCCTTTTTCCAGGTGTCGTATAGCGCGCCGTCTTATATAAGGCTCGGCAATCTGTTCCATCTTGATAGCACTTTGCAGCCTTGTATATACCCCTACTCTCTCTAATGCACTCTGCAAAGCCATTCCATTAATTACGGTGGCAAGCATACCCATGTAATCGCCCTGAGCTCTTTCGATTCCGGTTTCGGCTTCATTCATGCCCCGGTAAATGTTACCGCCTCCGATCACTATTGCCACTTGGACACCCAGGTCAATAATTAGCTTAATATCTGAAGCATACTGGGAAAGCACCTGCGAATCAAGTCCAAAATTTTTATCACCCATTAAAGATTCACCGGAAAGTTTCAGTAGGATTCGTTTAAACTTAGGAAGCATAACTAATTACGGATTGAAGATTTAAAAATCGCTGCAAGATAAACGATAATTTTTATTTGGATAATCCCGTATGCGCATTTAATTGACTATCATATAAAAATAATACTCAAATTATTGCGTATGTTTTCTGACTATTTCTTCCAGAGAAGAAATATCAAAAGGCTTAGCAAGATAATCATCTGCACCTGCTTCTTTTGCCAAAGCGCCTACATTAATATTCGCGGAAAAATAAACTACCGGGATATCTTTTAAATCTTCATCTGCTTTTAGTTGCCTGGTGGCTTCAATACCACTTACATCAGGCAGCCAGTTATCCATAAAAATAATATCGGGTTGATATGCAGAAACCTGTTGAATAATATTATTTGAAGTAGTAGAGGTTTTTATCTTGTAGCCAGACTCTTCCAAAAGAATCGTACATAACTCCAAAAGCTCCTTATTGTCGTCAAAAATAAAAACTTTTTTTCCCTCCTCCATGATGCTAAATTAAAATTGAGACAGTGCGTTAATATAATCTGCCATTTCATTAATCGGTAAAATTTTGTCAACATCTACATTCAACTCCGCTTGTGCGGGCATGTACGGCATCGCTGCTGATTCCGGATTCTGAATAATTACCTTTCCCCCAAAATACTTCACCCTCTTTAGTCCTTCAATCCCATCAATATTCGAGCCTGATAATAAAAGGCATACCAGGTGATCTTTATATACTTCAGCAGCGGATTGAAAAGTCACATCAATAGATGGCCTTGAATAATTTACTTTTTCTGAACGATCCAGCGAGAAGGTGTGATCGTTTTCAATTAACAGATGATAATCTGAAGGCGCAATATAAATTGTAGCAGCTAATATCTTTTCCTTTTCTTCCACCTCTCTAACCTGTAATTTTGTTTTAAAATTTAGCAGACCTGGTAGGATAGAGTCATTGCCGGCTTTTCTATGCAATACGATAATAATTGCAAAAGCTATGTCACTCTTAATAAAAGGTAATACCTGAAACAGCACGTCAAGACTGCCCGCAGATCCCCCAATAATTAATG
The DNA here is from genome assembly GCA_039936595.1 of Ginsengibacter sp. Classification (GTDB taxonomy): domain Bacteria; phylum Bacteroidota; class Bacteroidia; order Chitinophagales; family Chitinophagaceae; genus Ginsengibacter. The sequence goes on from JBDTIC010000220.1 coordinate 3,112, forward strand.
CATCACATTGTTTCATTCACTTATTTTTCGCCAGATTTTCGTTGAAGAGACTTTTTTATACTTTCTGGATATCGTCGAAAACTCAAGGGTTTCTTTGCTTCCCAATCCTATGTATCCCAGGTTTTCAAGACTATCGTCAAAAAGTTCAAACACCTTCAACTGTAGATCCCTGTCAAAATAGATATTGACATTTCTACACAAAATAAGTTGAAATTCATTAAAAGAATTTTCAGATGCCAGGTTATGTGTGGAGAAAATAGTTTTACTTTTTAGTTCGTCATTCAATTTGGCAAGGGAGTAATTCGCAGAATAATAATCTGAAAAGTTTTCTATACCTCCAGCGGCTATATAATTCTCGGAATATTGTTTCATATAGGCAATTGGGAACATAGCCTGTGAGGCTTTTTCCAATACACGGCTGTTAATATCTGTTGCATAGATCAGCGATTTTTTTAAAAGATTTAATTCTTTTAAAATGATAGCAACAGAATATGCTTCTTCCCCGGTGCTGCAACCTGCCACCCAAATACGGATAAAAGGATAAGTGCCTAACATCGGCAATATCTCGGTTCTCAACGCTTTATAGAATTCAGGATCTCTGAACATTTCAGTTACGTTGATCGTAATTTGTTCTATAAACCTTTTGAAATAAATGGCATCTGTTCGAATGCGATACCTAAATTCAGCAAAACTTACAAATCTGTCAAGAACGTACAATCTTAATATCCTACGTTTCAGAGAAGCCCGGGAGTATCCTGTGAAGTCATATCCGTACAACTCAAGTGCATCGCCAAGCAATGTTTCAATGTGCTCACTACTCTTTTCTGAATCCAAGATTAATAAATTAGGTGATTCAAAAGTTTTTCTAGTTCCTCCACATTGATAGGCTTTGAAACATAGCCAACTGCACCTGCTTCAATACAACGTTCACGGTCACCAACCATTGCCTGTGCGGTAACAGCTATCACCGGTATATCTTTCAATTCCTCATCTTCCTTCATTTTAGCGATGGTCTCATATCCGTCCATAAACGGCATCATCATATCCATCAAAACCACACCAACATCTCTATTTTGAGATAAAATTTGAAAACCCTCAACAGAACTGCCAGCAGAGAGACAATCGTATTTTTTTGATTTTAAAACAGCATTTAAAGCAAAAATATTTCTGCTGTCATCATCAATAATGAGTATTTTTTTTGTCGCTTTCATAAAATAAAAAGATTAATTTTTATTATTTAACCAAACTCTTAATAATGAAACTAACTGGTCAACATCAACCGGCTTTGAAATGTAATCAGACGCTCCTACAGCAATGCATTTCTCCCTGTCGCCCATCATTGCCTTCGCCGTTACAGCAAGCACCGGCAAATATTTGAATGCGGTTGATGATCTTATCTCCCGTATCGTTTCGTAGCCGTCCATTTCCGGCATCATCATATCCATCAACACTACATCAATAGACGGGTTTTCACTTAATATTTTTAGTGCTTCCTTACCGTCTAAAGCAGCAAACACCTTCATATTATGTATTTCCAATGCCTTGGTCAATGAAAAAATATTCCTTATATCATCGTCAGCAATTAAAACTTTTTTGTTTTTCAAAATATTGCGCAATTCTATAAATGATTCTCCAAGGGCACTTTTACTGGTATCTTTTTTATTTTTTTCCTCTACAAGATGTAAAAATAATGCCGCTTCATCTAAAATGCGCTGGTAAGAATAAGCGGTTTTCACCACTATTGAATCCGCATATTTCTTTATTCGTGTTTCTTCACCTTTCGAAAGATTTCTACCCGTAAATATTATGATGGGAAGATTTTCAAATCCATCTTGTTCTTTGATTGTTTCAAGTGTTTTATAAGCATTTTTATCAGGCACACCCATATCCAGTATCACACAATCAATCTCATTCTTTTTCAATGCGCCTATACTGTGTTTAATATCATTGGCTATTTCTGTATTAATATTATTAGCGCTCAAAAAATAACCTAAAGCTTTAGCATGTTGCTCATTCTCTTCCACAATAAGTACCTTTTTAAGGGAACGGCTTAAGGCATTTTCTAATTTTTTAAAAATTATCTGCATTTGTTCCAGTGCAACGGGCTTGTTGATAAAATCTACTGCTCCTTTTAAAAGGCTTTCCTGTTTCACCTTCATAGAAGACATAATATGAACTGGTATGTGCCGTGTTTCAGAATTTGATTTAAGATTTTCCATCACTTGCCAGCCGTCTATTACAGGCAACTGGATGTCCAACAGGATTGCTAACGGCTTAAAATGGTTTGCCATTTTTATGCCAGTATCGCCCCGAACAGCGACCAATCCTTTGTAATTTTTCTGACGCGCAAAATCTAAAAGAACTTTGGCAAATGCAGTGTCATCTTCAATTATTAATATCACATTATCACCTTCGGAAATACTGTCACGATCATCATGAATATCGTGGGGGATATGATCAACTACATAACTCTCTGGTTTTCTAACCGGGGTTTCAGCAGGGGATATCTGTGGCACGTCCGCTGTCTTCTTTGGCACTTCGAACAGGTCATCTCTTTGTATGGGTAAGATGAGCGTAAATTCACTTCCAACTCCTTCAGAACTTTTCAAACTGATAGTACCACCCAGTAAGCTTGCAAGCTCCCGGCTTATAGACAGCCCAAGCCCGGTGCCACCAAATTTTCGTCTCGTAGATCCGTCGGCCTGTTGAAATGCCTCGAATACGAGTGTCTGTTTGTCCTGGGCAATTCCGATACCAGTATCTATGACTTTAAAGATTATGTTTTTGATGGAATCATCTTTTGAAATTTCCAGTGATACATAGCCGGAAGAAGTAAATTTGATTGCATTGGAGAGAAGGTTTCTCAGAATTTGCTCTAACCTCATTTTATCTGTTTGCAAAATCGGAGGCACATTTTCATCAATAGTTATCCTCAGTTCCAGTTTTTTATTTTTAGCCACAGGCATGAAAAGAGCAGCCATATCTGATGCCACTTCCGCTGGCAAAACATCTGATAATTCCAGGGTCATTTTGCCAGCTTCTATCTTAGATAAATCTAATATTTCATCTATAAGAGTTAACAAGCCTTGCCCGGAACTTTGCATTACATCTGCATATTCTACATATTGTTTATCCAGGTCCTTGCTTTCTGTCATAAGTTTAGAAAGCAACAGAATGGAATTCAAAGGAGTTCGCAACTCGTGAGACATATTTGCAAGAAATTCGGATTTATATTTGGTGCTTTGAATTAACTGTTCCGATTTTTGCTGGATGTCAACATTGCGTTCTTCAATTAACTGATTCTTTTCCTCCAGGAGGGTTGTTCTTTCTTCCAGTTCCTGGTTGCTTTGCAATAGCTCTTCCTGTTGAACACGTAATTCTTCTTCCGATGCAAGCACTTTTTGGGTTTGCGCCTCTAGTTCCGCATTGATATTTTCTAATTCGCTATGTTGAAGTTGTAATTCTTCGGTTTGTGATTGCAACTCTTCAAGTAGTTCCTGCATTTTTTTTCTGTTTTGTGAACTAAAAAATGCAAGACCGATGTTATCAGTAATCGATTTAAAAAATTCCAAATGCAATGCGGTGTATTGATTAAGACTACCTAATTCTATAACACCAATAGGCCTATTCTCTCTTAACAGAGGTATACTCACTACATTCCTGGATTTTGTTTTACCCGATGCATAACTTATGGTTGCTTCATCGTCTGGAATATTTTGCAATAAAATTTGCTTACCTGATTGAAAGCATTGACCGGTAATACCCTCTCCTATTTGCAACGTCTTCTTTTTATTTGCTGGCAATGCATAATGACCAGAAAGATGCAAAAGATTGTCTTCTTCATAAATATATAAAGCACCAACTTGGCTTTCGGTATACTCAATCAGTTTCTCTAAAATATCGTCAGCAAGAGTTGTTACATTCTTTTCCCCTACCATGGTGTCATTCAACAATGCTATCCCTGACTGCAACCACTCTTTATCTTCAAGTAAATTAAAAGAATAATGAAGCGATTTTGCCATGCTATTTAATGAACCGGTCAAACTTCCCAGGCCATCTTTCATTTCTTCATTAAACCTTATTTTATAATCACCTTCGGAAATTTGTAAAGCGACCTTTTCTATTGCTGTAATTCTTTTTTGTGTTTCTTCAGTCTTACGCTCCAGGTCTTCCTGCAATATTGATTTTTCATTAAAATCCCTGATTACCCTTTTATAAAAAAACAAAGTAATTGCAATAGCTAAAATTGCTGCCAGTATAATTAGTGAGGGGGTAAAACTTGCTAGCCTATTGAGGCTTGTAACTCTCGTTTGCAACAACTGCTGCTCTTCTTCCTTTATGCTACTTATCTCAGCTCTGATATTATCCATATAGCCTTTGCCCTTTATAAAATCTTCATTAGCCACCGTACCATTTATTCTCTTTGTTTGTAAATTTTGGGCCAGCATATCCATCCTTTTGTCGATGTCTGAATGCAATCGCTCTAAATTACTCTTTTGAATATCACTGGAAGACATAGGAATCTCTATCAGATTAACGAGTTCTGAAACTCTCGATTTGGAGTCGTTATAAAGTGTAAGAAAGGATGGGTCGCTCGTAAGTATAAAACCTCTCTGCCCTGTTTCCGCATCTTTCACTACTGACAATACTGAATTCAGATTCTCAATATTCTGGTTACTTTGTCTAACCATTTTTGAACTACGAATCAAATCTAAAATGGCGATGTAGGAAGCAATAGAGCTAATTAGCAATAGGGCTAGTGCAAGTCCGAGTCCGAAAAAAAGATTGCGCTTTATAGTGAGCTTCATGTTGTATTTATATGTATTAATTTTGACCTATCTGGATTTAACCGGCAGCTTTTTTAACCCTATGCAATCCAATAAAAAAGTGTATCCTGATTTATTCTTCCCGGCCTGAACTAAGGGGTAAATAAAAATAAAATTCAGACCCATGACCTTCCGTGCTGTCCACACCAATCTCCCCATGATGCCTGATGATGATTTCGCGTGAAATATATAACCCTATTCCCAGACCCTGAAATCTGTTTGAATTTTCATCTGCCCTGTAAAATTTACCGAAAATACTTTTCTGATGCTCCGCAGGGATCCCTATACCAAAATCTTTGACTGAAAAATAAAGCTTATTATCACAGATTTTAGTAGTTACCCTTATTTCATTGGTGCCGGGAGAATACTTTATTGCATTAGTTATAAAATTCACAATCACCTGTTCGATACGCATGTCATCCCCAAAAATTTCTTTACCGGCAGATCCCACTCTGGTAATTTTAAATTCAGGATTTGAGTGTTGCATGAACTCGATTACGCTATCAAGCAATGCATCAATCGAAAAATATTTTCTATTGAATTTTAATTTGCCATTCTCTATATTAGAAACATCCAGTAAATCAGCCACAAGCTGATTTAACTTTTCTATCTGGCTACGTACTTTAGATACACGGTTCTTGATCGTAGGGATATCGCTGTCGTCAATGCTTCTCTCCAAAAGCTGAATATATCCTTTGATACTGGTAAGCGGCGTTTTTAATTCGTGGCTTGCGATACTTATAAATTCATCTTTTTTTCGTTCAGCTTCCTTCCGAAACTCTATCTCTTCCAGTAGGGTATTTTGCATTTCATTAAGTTCACGGCTTTGCTCATACAGGCGATAAAATGTTTTTATTTTCAGCAGCAGAATATTTATATCTACCGGCTTGGTAATGTAGTCAAGACCTCCTGAAGAATAACCCTGTGCTATAAATTTCAACTCTGTACTTGCCGCTGACAGAAAAATAATCGCAGTCTCTTTGGCTTTGCTGTAGCCCGAGATATTTTTAGCCACTTCAAAGCCATCCATTCCAGGCATTTGCACATCCAGGAGAATTAAAACGTAGGATTTCTTAAGTACTTTCTTTAACGCTTCTTCACCAGATGAAGCTGTATCTACTAAAAAACCATTCTTTTCAAGCACTTTTTTTAATGAAATAACATTCTCCCATAGATCATCTACAATCAGAATCATGTTTCAAAAATAATTAAGGTTTTTAAAAATTTTAAATTCTTTATTTCTATTTATAATGAACTTATTAGATAGATATTATGATAAGATTTCGTATATTATTGAGTTAAAAACATATACCAAAATATTCTATTTGACCTTATCGGGAAAAAAAGCACATCAGCCGAAAAATATTAACTATCAGTATTAAAATTTTTAGGTCTGTACGCTAAATTACAAATTGAATTTGTTTAAAACGTCATTTTTAAAAAAACTGAAAATTTCGTCACTCATGTGTTTTTGTCCCGAAACAATTCGTTAATAATTTCGCATTCTGGGCATACCGTCTCGTCGGTCAAAACGATCATGATTATCTCCTTCACGGCGACTGGGATTAAAGGATCCTTTCGGACCAAAGCGCTTAAAATTATAAGTGAAGGTTAGCAGATAATATCGTTGTAAGATTACGGTTCTGGAATCAGAAATATAATTCTCACCTATTGTCCTGTTTATGTCACTGTTCTGGTTAAGCAGATCATTCACTGAAAATTTTAGCTGACCATTCTTTTTCGGGAACATCTGCCAGGCAATGCCTCCATTCCATAAAGGAATACTAAGGTTGTATCCGTCTGCCAATCCACTGCGGATAGAATAATTAAAATCGGTGGATGCTATCAGATCTTTGAGAATGTAGTAGTTAACGTTAGTAGAATAATTCTGAGAGAAATATTTAGAATTCAGATTGTTGTTTGCATTTTGTTGTACACTGTATGTTACTGAATTGTAGGAAATCCTGCCCCTAAACTCCATATTCAATTTTTCCTGTACATTCAGATTTAAGCCTAATGATTGCGATACCGAAAAAGTATTTGTAAAATTATTTTTACCATAAAGTTGACTTACATCCCTGCCAAAGCGCATACGATTGCCCATATTAATGCTGTTGCCTTTTACTCCCTTTTGTAATGGAATTCCTATGCTTAAATTATACGAAGCATTATAGGTGCCATTGAGGTTTACCGGTTTTACTAATTGTACTCCTTTGCCTCTTGCAGTATCAAAATCTATACTGTTTACTATTTTATTAGAGACCTGGTTGTAATTCACATTCATATTGATATACCGAAAGGTAATATCGCTGTAGGACTTATAGGAAGCATTAAGGTAATTACTAAATTCCTGTTTAAGTCCGGGATTACCAATTGAGGTTCTTAATGAATTCGTTTCGTCCCGCACATCCTGCAGTTGGCGCACATTTGGCTGATTAGTACGTCCCTGATAGTATAGTCGAACATTCTTTCGTTTGTTGAAATCATACCTAAAATTGGCAGTAGGGAAAAAATTAATGTAGGATTGTTTGGTTTTAATTATCGTGTCTTTTCCTGCTACGGTGTATATACCACGGATGCTGTTGTTATCGAGTTGCGATGCCTGCATAGAACCGCCGGCCTGGAAATAATACCCATCTTTATGATACCTGAAATTAAGACCCGCGCGATGAGCTGAAAATTTATTTTTGAAATAATTAGTTTGTTGTGGATTGAGGCTATCGTATTGTTTGGTCGTATTGCTATAACTATATGCGGTCCTGTCAGAAGTGCTGAAATTGTTAGTGTAAGCATAATTGAATTCCAGGATTATATTTTGACCTATCGGTTCGGTATAGGAAGTACTCAATACATAATTGCTGGATTTAGTAGTCTGCGAAGAAAGAAAGTCTTTTTCGCGTATATTGTTGATTGTTCCATCAGGGTTGTAAAACGTAATGGGTGAAAATGTTTTACCACTTCCGTCACTATTATTCACTGAATTTCTAAATCCAACCGTAAATGTTCGGCCTGGGGTAAAGAATCTTCGCCGATACAGTAATTCATTATTCAGTGAAATCCCCTCTCGTTGATTTGTATTTCTACGAATACCACTTAACCCGGGATATTCTATATCGGTTAGTGAAATATTAGTATAGTTAGAATCATTCACTATATTATTTGAATTCTGCAAAGTAAGATTAGGCGTATAAAGAATTGAATTCATGGAATCTATTTTATATTCCAGCCGAAGGTTGAAATTGTGATTCTGGTTTGCATCGTAAGTATATCTTTGATCATTAGCAAAAGTGGAGGAATCCCGCGTGTTATTGATGGCGTCAGCAGGAAACAAAGTTTTACGATGGCTCGATTCTATAGTTCGTTTTTTAGTATCAGAATATAGATAGCTCCCTTGCACCTGAATTTTACCAATTACATCTGTATAATTAATGCCGGCTGATGAAGAGGTATTAATTCCATTTCCTAAACTGCCACTTCCTCCATAGCCACCCATATTACCGACAATATCGCTTGAAGTAAATCCTTGTTGATTTAAGTTGTTAGAAGATCCTAAAAAAGATATCCGACGGTCATTGTAAAAACGATTGACCATCATTTTGCCGGTATAAAGATTATCATTACCATGGCCAATGGTTCCCTTTCCAAAATAGCCTTGCCGCGTTTTTTTCTTAAGCTTTATATTAATTGTTTTTGACCTGCTTCCATCGTCAATTTTTGTAAACTTTGCCTGGTCGCTCATGTCATCATATACCTGTACCGACTCTATCATATCAGCAGGAATATTTTTAGTAGCCATTTTAGGATCTGTGCCAAAAAATTCTTTGCCATCAACGTATATCTTTTGAATGGCTTCGCCCTGTGCAGTTACGTTGCCATCTATATCTACTTCGACTCCCGGCAATTTTTTTAAGAGGTCTTCCGCATTAGCATTGGGTACCGTTTTAAATGCTCCTGCTGAAAATGCTACTGTATCTCCATTGACCGTTATGGGTGGACGCTGTATAATTACTTCTGCAAGCACATCAGTAGCTTTAAGCATATAGATAAGCCCTAAGTCCTTTTCAGGGTCAGTGGCAGATATAGATAAATCTTTCTGTATCGTTTCATATCCCTGGAAAGATATTAGAATACGATAATTTCCAACACCAAGATTATTTATTTGAAACGCGCCTTTTCTATCAGCAAGCGCATGGCCTTTCACCGTAGAATCGCCGTCAGGAAAAATTGATATAGTGGCATTAGCCATTGATTCATGATATACCGTATCAACAATTACTCCTTTAACTACCCCATTTATTTTATTTTGAGCATTACCATATTTCTGAAATAAGAACAATACAGATATTAAAAGAATTAACTTGACTTTATTCATGGAAAACAAAAAACTCTGAGATGAAGTAGTGAGACGATTTATTTTGTGTAAACCTTCGCCACAAGACATAAAAAATATAGACATTTACCTATTGCCGGAATTTATTTGTCTGTTGATCGGTGCTAAGATTGCCATGAATAGTCCAGACTATCGAATATAATTTGAACTATTTTTTAAAAAAAAAGCCACTCTTCAGTAGCTTTTTCAAAATATTAAGAAGTCGTTATTTAATTAACCTAATGCGACTCTTTTAAATGAGATTACTTTTAAATCAGAATCTAAGCCTTTCAAAAAATCGGCTACAGATTTATTACCATCTTTTACAAAAGCCTGTGCAAGCAAAG
>JBDTIC010000221.1:0-3018 GCA_039936595.1 Ginsengibacter sp.
GATAAAAATAGAAGATCACCTGCTTTTACCGCCTGGCTATAGGGGCCTATAGGTTCAGGAGCTTTTTTGGTATTGATTATAGTTTTATTCACGATACTCATTTTTATAAGGAGACTAAAGTAGTAAAACTTTACTTGAATTAACCAACCTATTTTTGTAAAAAGAGGAATAGGATGACTATTAGCAATCTATCTTTGTACTTAGCACTCTGATTGAAAACAACTCAGGAGCATTTCATTTAGGTTGAAAATAAGCAAATACAGAAATTTCTCAGAATAAGCCGATGTGGAAATAAGCTGAATTTATATAAGAATATATATTAATGAACTATCTACTAAATATCCATACATCCGAGGAAAATGCAATCGTAAATTTGTGCAACAGCGGAGAAATTATAACTACGCTTACTAATGATGAGCAGAAGCGCCACGCTGTGTTCTTACATCCTGCTATCCGGCAGGTTTTAACTGACAACAATGTTAAGTTAAATGACTTGAAAGCTATTGGAGTTACCGCAGGGCCTGGATCCTATACAGGAATAAGAGTAGGACTCGCTACCGCAAAGGGGCTGTGTTACGCGCTAAATATTCCTCTTTTGTTATTCAATACACTGGAAGTAATGTCTTTTTCGGCTATTGAGAGTATCGGCGATACAACGGCATTGTATTGTCCCATGATTGATGCGCGCCGGCAGGAAGTATTTACTGGTGTGTATGACCATCAATTAAATGTGATAAGTCCTCCTTCGTCTCTAATATTAAATGAAAATTCATTTGGTGATCTTTTGTCTCAGTATCCTGTATATTTTTTCGGATCAGGATCAGGAAAATTCAAACAACTGGCAAAAAATAGCTATAAAATGTTTTTTGAAGAAGGACTGAACATAACTTCACAATCACTTTGCGATTTCTCATGGATAAAATTTAATAATGGAGATTTTGAAAACCCCTCCCAGGCCCGCCCTTTCTATCTGAAGGATTTCCATTTAGAGAAAAATTAAGGAAATTAATTATATTTTAGTATTTCCTTACAATCTATATGCACAGATAATACATAATTTTGTAATAGTATTTTTATATTATACGAATTATTTTATATTATCTCCTAAACCTATTAATGATGACAACCTTAGATCAAAATCCCCATTCAGAACACGAACGTCATACAAATGAAAGTGAAGCCCTTAGAAGCATGGATTACCTTAAAATTAAAAAAGCAGCATTGGTATTAAGAGCACTTAATCACAAGCTCAGACAGTTAATCTTAAAGACAATAGATGAGCATAAGAGGATTACCGTTACTGAAATTTACGTAAAATTGCGCCTGGAGCAATCCGTTGCCTCTCAGCATCTTGCCATACTGCGTAAAGCAGAAATTGTGATAACTGTCAGGGAAGGTAAATTTATTTTTTACACCATTAACGAAAACAGAATTGCAGACATTAATCGATTTGTAAAAGAACTTGTAGGCTAATTATACCAAAAACTTTTTTGAGTTTCTCACCGGTCGTTGTTTAATATTTATCAAATTCTGGTTAAATTTAAAGGACAGCCGATTGTTCAAAGCAAAACATATCTGAAAAATATTGGAAAGAATATACCCCATTTCTATTGATGAGTTTAAAGATCTCGCCGAAAATGACATCAGTCTTTTAGATACCAGGGAAACTGGTGAATTTACAAAGGGTTTTGTACCTGGCTCCGTTTTTATCGGGCAAGGACTGAAAACTGAACTATGGGTTAAAAAATTACTTGATCCGCGTAAACCAATCCTGCTCATCGCTTGTGAGGATAAACAATTTCAAACTTTTGAAAAATTGTCTAAGTCAGGATTCAAAATTGAAGGATTTTTGGAAGGTGGGTTTAAAGCATGGGACGAGGCTGGTGAAAAAATTGACTTGATCATAGATATTGAAGCAGATGAATTGGCTATGGATATTCCCTTTGATCCAAACCTGACAGTAATTGATGTGCGGCGATACGACGAGTTTGCCGAAGGTCATTTGCAAAATGCGATCAATCTTCCACTGGAAGAAATGGTCGATATCGCTCAAATTGCAGATTTTGAAGAGAATCAAAATATTTATATTCATAGTGGTTCAGGATATAGGAGTGTAATAGCAGCTTCTCTTTTGAAACGACACGGTTTTCACAACCTAAGAAATGTAGCAGGTGGCTGGATGGAAATCAAAAAGCAGAAAAATATTGTAATACAAAAAGAAGCAAGTAGATTAAATTAGAGATAGATGCACACCAAATGCACATAAAAACAGCACGATACATTATCAGCAGTCCTGATATAGAAAAATGTCCCCCTGCCGATAAACCTGAGTATGCTTTTATAGGCCGCAGCAATGTGGGCAAATCTTCCCTGATTAATATGTTATGTAATAATGCCCGGTTGGCTAAGACCTCAGGTACGCCAGGAAAAACTCAACTGATCAATCACTTTGAAATTGAAAGTGTTTCTAAAGAAGGTAGCTCGGACGGGAAATTGTGGTACCTCGTAGATCTGCCGGGATATGGGTTTGCGAAAGCCTCGTTAAGCAGCAGGAGAAGATGGGAACAGATGATTGAAAATTATCTTAGAAAGAGATACAATCTGCAGAATGTTTTTGTATTGATAGATGCGAGGCATTCTCCTCAAAAATCTGATTTAAATTTTATAGAGAAATTGGGTAAATGGCAGGTGCCGGTTACTCTTATCTTCACAAAAGCGGATAAAGAAAAACAAGCCGTAGTAAGTAAAAACGTAAAACTTTTTATGGAAAGCCTGCGCCAGACACAACAGTTTTTACCTCAATATTTTGTTACCAGCGCTGTTAAGCAAACAGGAAAAAATAAAATCCTGGATTGGATTCAGGAAATGAACGATGATTGGATCAATCAATAGTTGGATTTAGCCATTACACTTCCACGGGTTATCTCAGATACTGATTTCTCTTATACCTCTTGTCTGTATTTTAAAAAACAAACGAATAATTACTTCCTTGATCTTTTTTATTGTGATTTAGCTCTC
>JBDTIC010000222.1:0-2946 GCA_039936595.1 Ginsengibacter sp.
TTCTTTTTCTGTTTTGCAGGCCATATAACGCTGTACATAATTTTGGTCGATACCATAATTCTGAAGATTAATAAAAATACCATACACCAATACTACCCAAAAGGTAGGCTCAGAAAGGCTGACACCAAAACTTCCCAAGTCAAACTTCTTATTTTCTGCAGCAATCGAAAAAAGCTGCCCCGGCCCCTCGGGCATGGCAAATAAAATATAGACAATGGTAGCAACCGCACCTGCAATCAGGATGATGCCCTGGATGGCATCTGTCCACACTACCGCTTCAAAACCGCCGAGTAAAGAGTAAACAGTTACCGTTAATCCTGTAATGATTATAATGGTTATGATGTCCCAACCTACTACGGCATTCAGCGTAAGCGCTAAAAGATATAATATGGTTCCAACTCTCATTATCTGTGTAAGAAGATAGCACGACGATACATAGATGCGCGCCCATGGACCAAATCGCGTTTCCAAAAAAGTATAAGCCGATGGACTGTTGATCTTGCGATACAACGGCACAAAATATTTCACTGCGACCCATAATGAGATTGGGATAGACAGACTGAATACAAAAGCATTCCAATTGGTAAGATAAGCGTTACCTGGCAGAGCAAGAAAACTGATGCTGCTCACAAATGTCGCAAAAATGGACATCGAGATTACCCATGCGGGAATATTATTGTTACCTAGAGAATAGGAATCCGAGGATCTGTTCTTCTTAAAGAAAGAAGTTCCGAAAAGAGTGATGCCAACCAGGTACACAACAAAAACGACTATATCAATTACTCTCATTAGATCAGTTGAAGTTTTAGAAATTACAGCTTTACATTAGTTTTAAGGCTTAGTTGGAGTAGGTTCCATCGGAACAGCATTTTTCTCTATCCAATCCTTCGTGCCCATCCAAAAAGCAATTTTCTTTCGGTTATAAGTGTAGGTCACGGCTATGGTATCATTGAAGCTGATGATAGCAGGATAGGAAAATTCTTCTTCTTCCTTTCCATCTTCCAGGTCTACTTTTTTAGGCCATGTTTTTCCATTATCAAATGAAATAGCGAGTGCCAGCTTACCTCTTGATCCCCAGTCCCGGGTAGTGGGATTGTAGGCCAATACTAATGTTCCATCGGATAGTTTAGCCACGTCAATTCCACTGTTAGGATTGGGCAAAGAAGTCTTGTATACAGGCGACCATGTTTTACCGTAGTCTTTGGAATCACTGCGGCATACCACTCCAGCTGTACTTCTAAGGAGTGTATGCACCTGGCCAGGTGCCGATTCCCAAGTTGTGGGTTGTATAATTCCTTTTCCTGGTATTTCTGTGCGATCTATTTGAAGATAGGGTGTAGCCTGCCAGGTTTTCCCTTTGTCCTCGCTGCGGTCAAAAAAAGCGTTCCACATGCCTTGTTCATTAGAAGCGCCAGCCAGCCAGGTGCCATCAGACAATACAATCATTTTATTCCGTACAGGGCCGCGGCCACCATGATCATCTTTTACCATCTCCGTTGCTTCCGACCAGGTCTTACCCTCATCATCGGAAGTTTTTATCCATGTTTCCCATTGGGGAATTTGTTTTCCTACTTTAAAGAAAAGATAAATCTTTCCTTCAGGCGACTGGAATAAAACCGGGTTCCAATGGGGCGTATTGTTGATTTTTGCTACTTCAAAAGTTTTGCCCCAGTTGCCTGGCTTTCCTTTGGTCATCCAAATGCCCACATCATCATCCTTTTCTTTAGTGCCGCCAAACCAGGCAGCGATAAACTCACCATTCTTTAAATGAATGATAGTAGACGCATGGCACTCAGGGTAGGGCTCGTCATCTCCAAATAAGAAACCTTTTTGGGGAAGGGTATCTACGTTGTTTACTACCCTTTCTTCCTCTGCAGATGCAGTGTTTGAAAAACAACTGGATTGCATAAAAAATACAAGAAGCAGAAAAGGTAATTGTTTCATCTTAAGTAAACTATTCATATCATTTTAATTTTTAGCGATCACCTGCCCGCATAGGGGATCATAAAGAATACAAGAATTTGTCCTGCCTGCCGGCCTGCAGGAATTATGATTGTCTTTATTTCAAATGCATTTGTTATTGATATAGTCAATCAGTTTTTTATTGCAATGATGTTGACAAGATGATTACTGATAATTTGTCAATTGTTCATAACATAAAAAAAGTTCTGAAAAATAGGCTATTTTATTAGCTTGGTGAATTTTTTGTGCACTTATGACAAGATGCTACAATTGATTGATAAGATAAGTTAAAAAGTGCCCTCGTTAGTGCTTTACATTTGTAAAGATGAAGACGGTCATCAGGTGATTTGCAACGAGAAAAATAAATAATGTAATTGTAGTCTGAGATCTTCGGATATTCTTAAGAATAAAAATTTAGATAGAACGACATTAATTTTAAAAAAGATCAGGATCGTATGGGTAGATAATTGCACAAAATTAAATTGACTCCTTTGTGAAAACAAATCAATTTGAACAATAATGCGATTTAGAAATATAGAAATACGTAAATATGCTCAAAATTAAACTTAGCCGAATTAAGCCAGTGTATCTTACGGGAAATCGTTCGCGCGAAAGTATAAATTATGGCCTTTTCTTTTCCAATACGCAATTTCTTAATATCGTACCAGCGTATTGTTTCAAAATAAAATTTGCAGGTAATTTATTGATGTTACTTTTTTCATTTTCATATAGTAATGCTCAACAAAAGATCGAAACTCTTCCTAATCTACAAATAGTAAAATATAACAATCCCGGTGCAATAGCAGATCTCGGCGTTGGTCTGTGGGCACAGCCTTTCCCGATGGACTTTGACAACGATGGCAAAATGGATTTGGTTATTTCCTGTTCGGGAGTTCCGGACAATGGAATTTATTTCTTTAAAAACTCTTCGGGGGGTAAATTGCCGGTTTTTGAAAAAGGAATCTGGCTATCTGAAGGATTGAG
>JBDTIC010000223.1:0-6635 GCA_039936595.1 Ginsengibacter sp.
TTTATTTGAAAGAATGCCCATAAATCAACTGTTTCAGGAGGCTCAATTACAATATTTCAAAGAACAAAATGATAACCAATTGACACTCTTCGATTTATAACGCAACGCTAATGAATTATTTTATGATTTCAACTCATGTTTTTGAAGAGAATAATTCTCTTTTGAAGACAAATTTATAATGCCAGAAAATAAAACAATATTAAAAGATGCAACAGAGAAACCTGGGGAGCCTGTAATTACGATACGCAACCTTCACAAGTCGTTTGGAGAGAATCACGTGATAGTTGGTTTCGATATGGATTTATATAAAGCAGAGAATGTTGTGATATTAGGCAAATCCGGTTCAGGTAAGTCGGTACTGATCAAATTGATTATAGGGCTATTAAAACCTGATAAAGGAACAATCAGGATGTTTGACATAAACATTCCTGATTTAAATGACACAGAACTGGATAAAATAATGGCAAAAATTGGTTTTCTTTTTCAGAGCAATGCCTTATACGATTCTATGACTGTAAGAGAAAATCTTGAATTTCCTTTACGAAGACATCGGGTAAAATTAGCACAAAAAGAAGTGAATGCGACCGTAATGAGGGCTCTTGAAGATGTAGGCTTGTCACATACGGTAGATTTGATGCCGTCGGAATTATCCGGAGGCATGCGCAAAAGGATCGCATTAGCCCGTACGCTCATTTTAAATCCTGAAATAATTTTATACGATGAACCTACTACCGGGTTAGATCCTATCACCTCAAAAGAAATCATCCAATTGATATTAGACATACAAAAAAAGTACAACACTTCGTCCATCATTATTTCCCACGACATGAATTGTGTACGCACGGCAAGTGATCGCATAGTAGTATTGATGGACGGAAAATGTTATGTTAGCGGAACATACGAAGAACTAACAAAAAATGAAGATCCGAAAGTGAAACAATTTTTTGAATAAAGTTTAAAACAGATAATACAAATGGCTAAAAAAGGAATGAATAATGTAAAGTTGGGTGCTTTTGTACTGGCGGGTTTGATTTTTTTAGTAGTGCTGTTATACATGATAGGCAAGAACCGGAATATGTTTGGGTCTAATTTCATTTTAACAGCAAGATTTGAAAATGTTCAGGGTTTAAAAGCCGGGAATAATGTTCGTTATGGAGGAATAGATGTTGGCACCGTAAAAAAAATAACTATCCTCAATGATACTATGATGGAAGTGGTCATGACGATTGATGAAAAAATGAAATCGATCATACACAAAAACGCACTGGCTTCTATCGGCACAGATGGATTGGTTGGTAATAAAGTCGTAAATATGGTTTCGGGTAAGCAACCATCTGCTGTTGTGGAAAATGGTGATATACTGGCAACAAAAAGTTTTGGTGATATGCACGAAATGCTGGAAACGCTTGGCAAAACTAACAATGATATTAATATTATTGCCGGAGAAATGAAGACCGCCATACAGCGTGTCAATAAAAGCGAAGCTTTATGGAGTCTTTTAGAGGACAAAGAATTACCACGCCAACTAAATGCATCCGTAGCAAATATTCGCCTGGCCACTGTAAAAGCGAATACAATGGTGAATGAACTAAACACTATTGTCCATGATGTTAAAAGCGGAAAAGGATCTGCGGGCGTAATTCTTACTGATACTACCCTTGTCTATAACCTAAATGTAGCCATCCTTAAAATGCAATCTATCGGAGATTCGGCGGACGCTTTGCTGCATGAAATAACCTCCACGGTCGCAGGAATTAAAACGGATATAAATAGTGGTAAAGGCCCGGTAGGTGCTTTGTTGAAGGATTCTATCATGACGGCCAAAATAAGTAACACGCTTGATAATATTCAGGAAGGCACCGATGGTTTTAACGAAACTATGGAGGCATTAAAGCATAGTTTCTTATTTCGCGGGTATTTTCGCAGGCTGGAAAAACAAGTACAAAAAGAAAATAAAAAAAACGTTGATTCATCATAATCGGATTAGATAATATTGCTTCCAGGATTAGTTTCCCCACATTCTTGTCCATAGCGCTTTTGCCACATTCAAATCCCATTTGGCAAACCGGCCTCTCTGTACCACGAGAACATTATCTTCGGGATACTGCAGGAAATAATGAAATACAAAATGTTCTTTTGGATTTTGCCATCCAATGATTTGCCCGAATCGCAAATCGTTAAATACAAGCGTGTCTTTGTATTTTTCAACCGTATAAAATTGTTGGGAAAACCGGATCAGCTTTTGTAAACTTTTATGGGTAGCAATTGGTTTTAGCAAGAATTCATTACGAGGAAAATATTGAAAATCCATTTCCTTGTTACGATCAAATAATGAACGAAACCCAACATAATATCCACTGTCATTTCCTGCTACTACATACCACAACCAGTTTTGCAAGGGTGCGGGAGTAGTAAAATATCTTTCATGCGGAATATGCTGCGTTACAAAAATTTTCTTTACATCATTATTAATTTTTATTTTATTAATGGTACAATAGCCCAGATAAATAAATGGAATGATCAAGCCGAACTTCCACCAAAACTTTCTTTTAGGATTGAAGGGATTTAAAATAATGAGCATTAACAATGCGATACCGGGCCATAAAGAAAAAAACGGATCGGCTACGTAAATCGCATTAAAAGAAAATCGGGCATGACTAAAAGGCTCTAACCACCCAATTCCATAATTATTGAAAGCATCTATAAATAAATGAACAAATACTTCCATGGCAAAATACAGGAGCCACTTTTTGAAGGGTATATTTTGCCGTCGATGGATTTTTTCAGCAGCCATTGCAAACAGGGGAACAATAAGCAAAGCGAATAGAATGGAATGGGTGAAACCACGATGTGCCAATAAACTTTCGGGAGTGGTTAACCACAGTGCTGAGATAAAATCGATATCCGGGATACTTTGCGCCAACGCCCCCCACACCATTGCTTTCTTGCCAAAACCTTTTTCGAAAAAAGCTTCCCCAATACAAGCGCCAAGCGCTATGTGTGTAAGAGAGTCCAACTGGTATATTTATTAGTTATCAGAAGTTACAGAACCTCAAATATTGAATTACTCATTCCCTTCACTTTCATTACAAATTCTACCACATCTGCCTCCCCTCTACAAATCAATGGGGGGACACAGGTAGCTATGCGCCAGAAATATCATCTTTGGCACCAAAGCCTGTGCCAATAAGGTTGCACATTCAGATACGTTCCGCGATGCTATGGAAAATCTGAGGAGCGCGTATACGTATAATAAAAAAATCAGATTGAAAGAGAGTTATTTTTATTTATTCTGTAATACCAGCAGAGGAAGTCTTGTTTCATAACTCATTTCTTCAGTGTGTGCCTTGCCCAGCATCCTTTCAAAAAAAGAGTGTTTATGAGCCATCATTGCCAACATATCACAAGACTTTTCATCAATGAACTTTCTGATGCCTTCAGTCACGCCTTTATCCTCAATTGTATTGAAACTGTGTTTAAAACCTTTAAATGCAAAATACGTGTCCATTTTACCAATAAACTCATCATTACTCATTTGCTTCCCTTCCTTTTGCACATTAAGTATTTGAATAAAAGAATTGTATTTTTTTGCAATTTCCATCAATAAAGTATAACGGTCACTTTCTGTATCGGCTTCAAAGTCAGTTGCGAAAGTTATTGTGGCAACGGATTGATAAAATACTGTCTCTGGAATTATCAAAACAGGAATAGTTGATTTTCGGACAACAGCCGTAGTAGTACTTCCAAAAACAGAATTACTTTTCCCTTTTCCTTTTATTCCCATTATTATAATGTCTGCATGTTTTTCTGCTGCCTTCGCCTGTATGATGTCTGAAGGAATGCCTTCTTCAACAAAACCCTCCACTTTAATTGAATGCTTATTAGAAAATCGCTCAATTTCCTCGGTCATTGTGGATTCATTCGCTGCCAATACTTCCAACCGCTCCATTGACAAGAAAGAATCGACTTCTGAATTAGTGATTATTGCTGGCGGTATTACATTTACAAGAGTCACTCTGGCCTCAAAAACATCTGCCAGCGATGCCGCGTATTTACTTGCATTTTGTGATACTGTTGAAAAATCAATTGGGACAAGGATATTCTTCATACAATTATTCTTATTTTGATTATCAAAAGAACGCATAAAACTATTTCAAGTTTGGAATGAAAATGCTGATTTTAATCATTATAACCTTTGACATTCATCATAAAGAGAAATTCCTTCTTTCCGATTTTAGTAACTAAAAATTCTTATCTCTTTCAAATGCTTCTACGTCCGGCATTCCCCTGTGACCGGTACAAATAATGTTGATTTATACTTTTGCTTTTTTATCCATACTTTTTCCATAAAGAATTACTCAATATTAAGTAACTACCTAGTAAAGATAGCCATGTATTTCAACTACGATTTTCCATGAGCTGCTGGAAAAAGAGTTTACATATGAGAAGTAATATTGAACACACTAATTAGTGCAGGCATATTTACCCAAGCAGCTTTTTCAATTTCTCAAGCAGATCTTCTACGGTAAAAGGTTTCACAATATAATCATCAGCGCCCATTTCCATACCTTTTTGAATATCCTTTTTTTCACAGGATGCAGTAAGGAAAACAAAACGCGAATGGACAAGAGCAGGTAATTGCCGGACACGCTTCAATAACTGGTAACCATTCATAACCGGCATTTGGATATCGCATAAAATTAAATCAGGATTTTGAGCCAGCGCTATTTCAAGTCCATCTTTTCCATTGCAGGCGTTTAATACACGATAATCCGAAAGTTCCAGAATTTCGACAGCATTTTCACGGATGGACAGATTATCCTCAACAATAAGAATCTTATATTTCATGATTTCGAGGGTTTACCTGAAACTGAAGAATAAAGATAGTAAAAAAAATAAATCAGTTATTTTTTGGCTGTCGCAGGTTATAAGAATTAGTGATTTGATAATCTTTCTTAAAAGAAATAGCATTGTGAAAAAGGGGAGAAATCCTACAACTTATAATCTTCATTAAACACTATTGTCGTATTATCTTCCCGTCTTCCATCTCTATGATACGGTCTGTTTTCTCTGCAAAACTATTGTCATGCGTAACCACCAGCAGTGTTTGATTGAATTCGCCCGTCAGCCTCTTAAAAATATCAAAAACAACCTCCGAATTTTTTACATCCAAATTACCCGTTGGTTCATCGCACATAATAATGTGCGGATCATTGATCAATGCCCGTGCAATGGCCACCCGCTGCTTTTCTCCGCCGGATATTTTATTCGATTTCTTACCTGCTAATTTTGCTATCCCCAGCATTTCTAACTTTTCCAATGCCCGGCTTTCTATTTCCTTTTCAGAGAATTTATTCAGTTTCAAGGCAGGCAGCATTACGTTTTGCAACACACTAAATTCATTCAGCAGGTAATGAAACTGAAAAACAAAACCAATCTTTTCATTCCGGATCCTGGCCAGTTCCTTCTCCGTCTTCTTTTCCATGCTGATGTTATCTATCAGCAAGTCACCTTCATAGTCCGTATCCATCGTAGATAAAATGTAAAGAAGCGTTGATTTACCACAACCCGATTTACCTATCACAGAGACAAATTCGCCTTTGTCAATAGAAAAAGTAATATCCTGCAGCACTTTTACTTTTATGGGATCATAAAAATATTTTGAAATTGACCTGGCTTCTAAAATTATTTTATCCATTTATTTCCCTTTAATAATGATTACAGGATCTGTCTTACCAGCCTTCCGGGCGGGAAATAAACCTGCGAGATAAGTGGTAAAAAGAGAGAACACAATTCCAATCATATAAATTGTAGGATTATAATCAACGGGATACTTTGTGACGGTTGGTAATGCAGTGGTTGTAAACGGGATTTGTGCAATGATAGATGAAACAGTAAAGCCCAATAATAATCCCAATACCCCACCTGCAATGCCGATAGTCAATGAGATGGCAAGGAACACTTTTTTAATATCGCTACCTGAAAACCCGGTTGCTTTTAGTATAGCTATGGAATCCATTTTTTCATAAATCATCATGTTTAAAATATTGTAAATACCAAAACCCGCTACTACTAATAAAACTATTCCCACGGCATAAGAAATGATGAGACGTACTTTACTGCCGGTTTCAAATTGCGCGTTGGCAGTTTGAATATCTTCTGCATCCGTGGCATATAAATGCTCATATTCCCTGGCTACGGAAGGCGCCATATTCATATCTTTCAGTTTTATCTCAATATCCGTTACATAGTTACTGGCCCTCCCTAAAATTTTCTGTGTAGTAGCTAAAGAAGCAAAACTTTGCACTTTGTCTATGTCGTTAACACCGGATTGAAAAAAACCTACAACTTTCAAAGAATAACGGTCACCTTCTGTTGTCATCACCTGCACCACATCACCAATATTTACCAGCATCTTTTCAGCGAGAGCTTTTCCTAAAATGATACTGTTAGAAATATTTTTTAGATCGGAGGCTTTTCCCTGCGTTATATAATCTGAAAAATGAAAAAGGTGGCTTTCTTCCTCTACTTCTATACCGTTAACTATTCCGTTGATATCAATAACTCCATTATTAAAAAAAACCTGCGCGGTAATACGGGGCGCAAAGCCCAGTACCCGATCATCTTTTTTCAGG
>JBDTIC010000224.1:0-6355 GCA_039936595.1 Ginsengibacter sp.
AAAAACCTGTATTTTAATTTGTTACTTATGCATTCTGATTTGTATCATTCACAATTCTGACGGTTACCAACAACTGTCCTATATGCCTCATCGAATGTTCTGCAGCATGAACATATAAACCGATTAAAGTAGTGGGTATCTGTTTCCTGCCTACTCCCCGCGCCTCAGTAAGCGTGTCTTCTTTCACATTCATCAATTCTTTTATAGCCAGGTTAATCTGTTGATCAAGTTGGTCGGTTAATTCTTTTACTGATAATGCACTTTGTTCAGGCTTGCTCTCAAGTAAAAGTGAATGCATCTGTTCTTTGTTCAACTCCTCTTTCCTGGCATAGGTAAACAGTCTGTCAATTACACCCCTTATATGTTGTAAATGAAAAGCAGGCGAAGCAACTCCTGCGGGCTTCTTCCACAATAAGTCACCAGGAAAATCTTTCATTATGCGATGAACCTCCTCACCTACTTGTAAGAGTGCATGAGCAACGGGTTGTAACAATGGCGGAACGCCAGGTACAGGGCCACGCTGCCATACTTCCAGTTTGTTTTCCATGACTTTAAAATTGATATACTGATTGACCAAAGTTATCTTTTTTAATTTTGGCAGCAGAACAATGATCTTTAATCTATCCTTCTTTAAATCCAAACCAATAACAATTGAATCGTGAGGTAAAAAAAAAGGATGGTATTTCAAAAACAATATTTTCCTATTTTTACTTTGTGAACCGATCTAACATTAATGAAGCCATTATTTTTCATTCTTTTTCTTTTTTTTTCTTCTTTTCCAAATGATGTTACTGCACAGTCAGTGCCTGATTACAGTTTGTATGAAAAAATGAGTACGGGTGAACTGGAACTTTACAGGCAATCTGTCTGGGATTCATTGCCTGCTATAGGATGGGTGAATGATTTTGGGGGTTTATTAACCAACAATGAAGAAGATTCTTTGGAAAGCCTGCTTCAGCATTTTGAAAAGGAAACAACCGTAGAAATATCTATTCTAACTGTTGACTCTAATATGGTACATAAAGACCGTTTCAATGATTTCTCTGATCATATTTTAAAGACATGGAGAATAGGGAAATTATTAAAAAAAAATGGCATTGTCATTTGCATTTCAAAGGATTATAAAAAGTTATTTATAAGTACCGGAGCAGGTATAAGTAGATACATAAGTGATCCTGAAAAAAATCGTTTAATTCAGCAAAGTTTCATTCCTCAATATATCGAGCACAACTATTTTACAGGCACGCTAAATGGAGTGAATGAAATTATAAATAGAATTTCAAGTAAAATGAACCGTTTTCAAAAATGATGTTACGCACAAACTGATTTACAAATTAGAAGTTCGTATTGACGGTTACGCATCGAATTCTAATTTTTGAAATGGAAGATTTAGTGCCGAACAGATTTACCTGATCATTCAATTTAAAATTAAATAAAATCCCTGCCAGTTTATGACAGGGATTATTTAAAGAAATTAGGTGTATTGTCAGGATAAAATAAAATCTACAAGCCAAGCAATTTGTACATTTCATCCAGCCTGGGCGAAAGGACAATCTCAGTTCTCCTGTTTTTTGCCCGTCCTTCTGGTGTTGAATTACTGGCAACAGGTTCATAATAACTATGGCCGGAAGAAATCACTCTCGTAGGATCCACTCTATAATTATTTACCAAAATACGCACGATCGAATTTGCCCTGGCTGTACTAAGATCCCAATTGTCCTGGTATCTGCCCCTGATCGGGATGCTATCAGTGTGTCCTTCAATATTCACTGCTACGTCATTATTCAAATTTAGTACTGCTGCAAGCTTCGACAAAGCATCTACTCCTTTAGGATTTATAACTGCGCTTCCTGAAGGAAATAATAAGTTCTCTGACAGGCTCACATAAACTTTTCCGTCTTTTTGGTAAACAGAAAGATCGTTAGAATTAAAACCTTTTAAAGCTTCAGTCATCTTATTTTTTAATTCTTCAGAGGCAGCCTTTTGCTGATTCAACAGGCTTTGAAGTTGCTCTAATTTCTGCTGCTGAACTTGCAGATCTTTCTGACTTTGAGAAATTTTATCTCTTTGCTCAGCCGTCTGCTGTCCAAGCTGAGTGTTTTGAGTACTAAGTGAAGATATTTTCCCGTTAAGATCATTAATATTGTTTTCCAAAGTAGCAATCTGGTCTTTCAAAGAAGTAATATTATCCCGCAATGATAAATTGGTATTAGCCATTTGGCTGCTATCCGCTCGCAGCGTAGCTACCTCGTTCTGTGACTGTGTAAGATACCTTTTTGCAACGCAACCTGAGAACATAAAAATGGCTGCAAACATTACTACATAATTTTTCATATTTTTTATTTTTTCACTTTAATCAAAAAAATGTGCCAGAAAAGCTCTGCTATATAATTCGCATAAATATAGGTAAGAATAGGAATCTTTTTACATTAAGGATAAAGATTATTTCGAAGGAAGAGATTATAGAGATGGCGATGTCTTAAAAAATTGGATATTATAGTGTCTATATTATTACACAAATTCTTTGCAACAATACGCGGGTGGCATTGTTTGACTGAATCTGATATAGAAATACCACTGGTTAACTAACCGTCCCTATAATTTTTATTTATTTGAACTGTTTCCATACTATGTGTTACTGATATGAAAGATTTTTCCTGATTGCTTTTAAAGTTTCCAGGTCTTTTAGCAACATCGGTAACGCGTTTGCAGCATTGGTTTTTAAATCTGGATGCTCTGATAAGGTACTGGACTTTTTTTAGTATTTTAGATTGATCAAGTGCTTAAAATATGAAAACATATTCCATGCTTAATTTTGGACGGACATTATCACTAAAACTATTACCTGTCCTTGCTTCTGTTGATCTTTTTCCTGCGAATTATTTGCCACAACTAATAACTATGCCCATTATCGAGTTATCCCAGAGATTCTTTTAAGATCGTGTGAACAATAAACTTTGAAGCAGCTTCGCAAAAATCAAGTCCTGAATAATCAGGATTGTACCCGGCTATATAAGGTACTGCCATCATAAAAATTCGTTCGTTGTACGCTCCAAATTCATCCAGCACCTGGAAGTTGTCATTGATGGCTATTCCAGGCACATTCAGGTAGTAGCCATTTTCGTCTATAATTACGTCCCTATTCCCTGCTGCTTTTTCCTTAATGGCAACGCTCACATCACGAAATTTTATTTTTGCAGGGCTTACGGTGTTTTTATCCATTAAGCTTTTATAAGGCAATTGGGTATAGTTCAAATGGGGCTGTCCTATAGCATCAATGTAGGTTTTATAATGGGTTGATCTTGCTTTATTAAAAGAATCTGTATAATGATATATAGCACCGCATTCATCTCCGGGCTCTACATAACTATCATCGCCAACTGAAACAAGCTCCAGCAAGCCAGCGTTATGCAATGCCAGCATTTCTTCTACAGACGACTGGGGGACATAGGCAATTACAATTGATATCAGGGGATGCAAAACTTTATGTAATCGTAGCATATCTTCTGCTGAAAAATATTTTGCGGGATAATTCATTGCAAAGCTCAATACGCCTAACATCTCTTTCCAATACACAGATTGTTGCCGTTTGATGGACTTTTCAGCCTCAATATATTCGCCTGCGAAAAGGTCGAAAGCAACAACAGATTCGCGCAACCTCATTATAAAGTCAACAAATTCCTCCATCTTCATCTGGGCTATAATTTTATAGAACTCAGGATCTTTTTCCTTAATCGGCTGTTTAAAATTTTTCTCAAACACAAAATCCAAAGAAAGAAATCCTTCGTTTACTTTCTTGTTGTCTTCTACTTCTTCTTTCGTAAGAACAGCATCTTTGCCCAAATGAGAATCTTCGAGATGAAAACGAACTGCAGGTAGCAAGCCACTTCGTGAATGCAATACCAACTTAAAATCACTTCTGTCCTCTCTGAGCCTGAATGAAATTTTGCCATCCTCACCATTTATAAATTCTCCATTATGCCGCGCCAGCGTGCGCACCGCATCTATAGCAGTAAGGGATGAACCACGAATAGCAACCGGGTGGTTCCTTTTTCCCGCAAGTTTTAGCGGCGGATAAGGAGAATCAAAATAGCCTTCGACACTTCCTTCATGAACTACAGGCCAAAGGTGACCGGTGCAAATGATTACATGATGAAATAAGCCGGCTTCCTCTTTCATATCCGTTACCACCTCTACCAGTTTTTGTTCTTTATCGTCCACAATGTCTTTCACCATCGCTCCCCGATGCACTTTTACCAATATACCTGCAGCTTTTGCTTTTCTTTCCAGTATATGAAACTGATCACTTAGGTATTGGCCAAATAAAAGGCGGGGTAACACTTTGTAATCACTAAATTTCTCCGCCTGAATGTTGAATCTTTTCAACGTTTCAGGCTCTACGGTTTGTATCCAATCGCTTAGTGAAGTTTCAAACACGGGTATTTCATTGCCTGATACGTTGGTAATGTGTTCTTCTCCCGCCCCATCCCTGCTGTAGGGCATCCCGGAGCCAAGTTCCTTCTTCTTCTCAAATATTTCGATCTCTACATTACGGGCATTGGCCTCTACAAATCGCTTCAAAACGAATAAGCCGCTGGGGCCACCACCAAGAATCGCAATTCTTTTTATCATAACTCAAAAAATATTTATAAAATTAATAGGTAAATAATCTACAAAATCAATCTACATGCCGAAAAGATTCTGCTATGATATATTCTTGTATTTGTACCCGGTATACTAGGAGAATGTTGACGATCCGCGCATTGGCATATTTGTTGAAACAATTTTCGTATATGATAGCAGGCTAAAAATTATAACATCAACATTAAAAAGACCTAAGCAATTAAGATTAAAACTTTTTAAATAAATAAATGATATGAGTACAAAATCTATAATGAAAATCATTGACGATCAAACATGGCTGGAAGAAACAGGCGCTGCGCTACAGCCTGTAATCTTGGATGCCTTTAAAGCGGGAGGTAAAACAGGTAACGATATCAAAAACTTTCTGCATGGTAAATGGCTTGGTCATCCTGTTCATCCAATGATAACTGACATTCCACTTGGTGCGTGGACTACAGCTGCGGTATTGGATACAATGGAGCTTTGTGGAACCAAAAAATACAAACCAGGAGCGGATGCGGCGGTTTCTATCGGACTGGTTGGCGCAGCGGGCGCAGCAGTTACAGGCTTAGCAGATTGGACCGGAACCACCGAGATAGAGCGCAAAGCAGGACTTGCGCATGCTCTGCTAAATGTTACCGCCACAGCACTTTACCTTACTTCTTTCCTGCTAAGGAAAAGAAACAATTCACGTAAAACAGCCATATCCTTATCTATGCTTGGGTATTGCATCACTACTGTATCCGCTTACATAGGTGGCAACCTGGTATATAATCAACAAGTGGGAGTAAACCACACGGCGCTGCCTAGTGGATATCCAAAAGAATTTGTGCCGGTTCTACCTGAAAGTGAATTACAGGAAAACACTATGAAATGTGTTCATGCGGGGAAAGTCGATATATTACTTGCAAAGCAAAACAACCAGATATTTGCTATTGTCAACACCTGTAGCCACATGGGTGGCCCGCTGTCAGAGGGGGAATTACTTAATGATTGCAGTGTTCGGTGCCCCTGGCATAATTCTATATTTTCTTTGAAAAACGGAAACGTTATAGATGGACCGGCTACCGAGCCACAGCCTCAGTTTGACGTTCGCATTAATAAGGGACAAATAGAGGTGAAACTGAAGGAAGATCCTGCGCGAAGTTTCGTACCGCCTCAAACATCATAGAATACCTTCTCCGATAACAACAACAAAACACAATCTGGTTCAGTGACATGATAGATTGAAAATATTTTCTACAAAAAAACCGTAAACCATAAAAAATCTTGTATGACAACAAATAAAAATCACACCCCCGGAGACAAGAAAGAAAAAATAGAACAACATAAAAAATCGCTACATGTGAGTGCTGATAAAGAAAAAAAACAAAGTTCTGAAAAGGTAAAAAAAACAATTCAGAAAAAGGGCAGCAAAGATGACGACTGGAACGACCCAACCGGGAATTCACACTTGTCCGATGAATCCTGATTATCCACTCAACCCGGGACTACTGTATCAAAATCTAATTTAACTATCATAACAGTATTAGTAAATTCATTAACAGGAAGATCCTGCAAACGCAGGTATTTTTTGTTTTCCTTAAAGTCGTCAGGCGACTCAGTCACTACGCATTTTACAGGCCTGCTATCATTTAATAAAGTGGCTTTAACGGGTAACGTGTTAAGGGGCTTAAGGGAAAAGCCAGTCGCATTACAACCTGTATTAAAGTGAATGTATAAACTTTTGCCG
>JBDTIC010000225.1:0-4035 GCA_039936595.1 Ginsengibacter sp.
ATTAAAAAATATGGATGAAGTACAAAGTTATTTTGAGAAGAGATTAGAGAAGATAGTAGAATCAAAAGGTAAAAAATTTATGGGATGGGATGAAATATTACAGGGCGGTTTAGCTCCGAGCGCAGCAGTGATGAGCTGGCGGGGCATGAAGGGTGGGATAGAAGCTGCTAAGATGAAACATGATGTGGTAATGAGCCCCACAGATTACGCTTATCTCGATTATATGCAGGGTGACCGTGTTATCGAACCAAATGTATACGCTACCCTTCGTCTGAATAAAGCCTATCAATTCGAGCCAGTTCCCGTTGGTGTAGATGCCAAATACATAAAAGGTGGCCAGGCTAACTTATGGACAGAACAAATCTATAATATGCGTCACATGGAGTATATGCTGTGGCCCAGATCAATGGCTATTTCCGAAGCACTATGGTCTCCAAAGGCTAAGAGGAATTGGGAAAGTTTCTCCAATAGAGTTCAAAAGCAATTTCCAAGATTTGATGCTGCTCAGATAAAATATGCTCCCAGCATGTATGATCCTATCTTCAAAGTTTCTCAGACAAACGATAAACAACTAATAATTGAACTGAGTACTGAGATAGATGGACTGGATATTCACTACAGCTTTGACAATTCTTTTCCGGATAATTTTTATCCGAAATATACCAAACCATTAATCGCTCCTTCAGATGCGGTAATGCTCAAAGTAATTACCTACAGGGGAGATAAACCAATAGGACGCATGATTGCTATGCCTATTTCAATGCTCAAAAAGAGGCTGGACAAAAATTATACGGAAGATGATATGGATTAGTTTATAATTCAGCCCATCTAAAAACAAACCGGAAGTGATAACCTTCCGGTTTTGTTTTTTAAATATCCTTATTTTTATTTGAAATTATTTTTATACAACCAGATGTATACACCCGGCTAAACAGAGGAAGAATTAATTTTGTTTTAGAATAGTCACTGATTTTACTTTCTGCCGCCACCAATAACAGCGCCTAATTTAATTCCTAAATAGCCGTTTTTATCAGCTATAAAATTATACTCTATTCCAAAGCGCAAATGGCCATATTCGAAACCGGCACGAGCCATAAAGCCAAATTTGGAACTTACGGGAATATTATCAGTTGAAATTGAAGTACTGTCGTCAATATCCACACTGGCATAAGAAAAAACACCAGCACCGATACCGCCAAAAGGCCTGAATTTATTATTGGAAAAATAATAATCACCGGTAGCAAGATAGGAGGCATTTGCCTTTACATTCCCTGTTTCACCTATCATATCAACATTAGCCATGGCTGCGCCTTCCATGCGCAAACCCACAGATAGTTCGTCCATTACTGCGTACTTGGGTTCAACAGCAAAAATAATACCTGCCTTTTTACCCGGTCCGCTCGTTTCCTGTGGCACTGCATATCCAAGGCTTACATCTACTTTAAACTTTTTAAATATTCTATCTCCACTTCCAAAATCCTGCGCCTGCATGGATAAACTGAAAAGACCAAAAAATGCTGCGAGAACTGATAATTTTTTTTTCATAACTTTTTTATGTTGACGATTTTTGTTGGCAAACGCATTGCTTTAGATTTTATTGTAGTGGATTGCAATGCTGGAAAAGTTCTGAAAATTTTCCGATGCCATGCAAAAGTTAAAAGAGAGAGTGCTATGGTTAGCAGTTATACGTGCAATCTGCATCAAAGACTACTCGCGGGATTTTTTACCCAACCATAGAAGCCCGTCAATTATAAGTTGATCCTGGATCTTATTACCAAAGGTGCGTGACAATGTTTTGTTGGTTTTATCAATTTTATGCTCATAGGCCATTTGGTTATGGCCCATATTTAAATAAAGCATCTTGTATTTTTTATTAGTCCAGACCACGGGGTAGTACCCACTGTGCCATATCTCGCTTTGCTTTGGGCCGGTACCTAAAGGAAAGCTTGACGTGTCAATGGATAGGAGAATCTGAATATCTGGATTTCTTCTAAGATCCTTCGACCATCTATACCATTCATTGGGTGCTGATTTAAAGGTTTCAGGTAAATCTTTTATAGCAGGATGATGTACATTTTCCACACGCAAAATAGCAGAAGTGGGGTGCCATGTGTTGCTGACATAAGAACCCGATCCTAAAAATTGGTTATGATACCAATCCCAGTTCATCGGAACATCAGAAGGTGTAAGTCCGAAAGCTGAAAAATGAAATCCCATCCATGCGCCTCCGTTTTCCATATAGATGCGGAATGCTTTTCGTTGCTCCGGATCCTCAGGACGGGTATCTAAAAAAATAACTACCTGATAACGTAAAAGAAATTCGGCATTGAGATTCTTCCAGTCATTGGTCGAGTCATATTTGAAATGACATTTGTTTGCCATTTCAGGAAACCATCTGTTCGCTTCATGCACAAAGCTGATATGCGCCAGGTCTTGCTTTGCGGTAAAGAAAGCAATTACATTGAATTCAGGAACCTGGCCGTGAACAGTAAGCCGCATTGCAACACTAGATAAAAGACAAAAAATAAATCCGTAAAAGACTTTATTAAAGTTGAACATTCAATTTATTTAACCAAAAAAATACGCCTCTACTGCGAAAGTGGTCTGTGGGGATGCAAACCACGGCGGCAGATTTTGGGCAGAGTCTGTTAATATTGAACATCTAATTTTTTTGCTTAGAAATCAATTCTTTTTCGAAGCGGTCTCCAGTTCCTCCAATGTTTTGCCTTTCGTCTCCTTTACCTTCCACCATACAAAGAAAAAGCCCAGCACACAAATGGCTGAATAAATATAAAATGATCTTTCCTGGAGCTTCTCAAATAAAACGGGGAATGTGAACACAAGAATAAAGTAAGCCGCCCACAAACTTATTACAGCAACAGCGGTAGCTTCGCTGCGTACTTTATTGGGGAATATCTCTGAAATCAATACCCAGGTGACAGGTGCCAGTGACATCGCGTATACACCAATGGCTGCTAATAAAAACCAGGATACGTGAGGTGAATGCGCACCTAAGAGGAGTACAATAACGACATAGAGAATAGCGAGCCCGGCTGCCCCAAATAACATCAAAGGTTTTCTCCCCAACTTGTCAACTAATAACATGGCTAAAACGGTGAAGACAAGGTTTACAGCGCCAATGAAGACCGTCTGAAGCAATTGGTCATCCTGTGATGCGCCAATGCTTTCAAATATTCTTGGTGCATAATTGAAGACTGTGTTGATGCCACATAATTGCTGAAATACAGCCAGTCCAATACCCAATAAAACTGCAGGCCATACAGCTTTCTTAAAGATGGCTGAATAGTTGGTTTTGGTAACTCCGACCAGCGATTGTTGAATATTTTTGATAGTATCGTTGACAAATTCGCTATTACCTATTTTGCTTAAAACGGTATTGGCTCTGGCACTATTACCAGCTTTTAGCAACCAGCGTGGGCTTTCGGGCAACCACAAAGCCCCTATAAAAAATAAAGTGGATGGAATGAAGCCAAGTCCAAACATCCAGCGCCAGGCATCGTCGCCATAATTACGTAATGTATAATTGACAAGATTGGTGATCAATATTCCCAAAACAATTGTAAGTTGATTAATAGCCACCATTCGGCCGCGTATGTGAGCCGGAGAAATTTCAGCAATGTACATCGGGGATAACATGGAAGCCATGCCTACGCCCATCCCTGCACAAAACCTGGCTCCGATAAAAAGATCCCTCGTAGATGAAAATGCCATTGCTAAAGAAGACAGGGCAAAAATAGCTGCGGAAATTAGTAAGCCTGGTTTGCGTCCGTATTTATCTGAGACCGATCCTGCGATCAGGCAGCCCACAATGGCTCCCAACGCAAGGCTTCCTGTAGCAAAGCCTTCCCAGTACGTATCTAATAAAAAATGTTTTTGCAAAAAAGGAAGTGCACCTGCTATTACGGCGAAATCAAATCCAAAGAGGTAGCCACCCAATGCAGAAATGAAAGCAATACCTAAAATATAACGGGTATTATAAGAATAATTTTGAGGTGTTTGGCTTGTGCTCTCATT
>JBDTIC010000226.1:0-5395 GCA_039936595.1 Ginsengibacter sp.
GTTGTTATTTCAAGGCATCAGGGATTGAAAGGAAATATCAATGAAGAACTTAACATAGGAAGAGCAGTAGCAAAGGCTGGTTCGGAAAAGGTAAAGGAACTTGTTTGGTTTCACCCTAAGGAACCAGATCTGAACCTGGATCGAACTATTACATCAGAAATGCTTTCAGAAGACATACTTGGATTATATAATGCCTCCCAAAGCACCCTTGTCTTTAGAAAAGAAGGGACTTCCGTTACGTCTTTAAATGAATCACCTGTTCTCATTGAGCATAGTATAGAAGGAAGTAATAATTGGGTGATCAGCGGATCCAGGACAGAAAGTGGCTTTCCTTATCTTGCAAACGATCCACATAGAGCTATAACATCCCCCTCATTGAGGTACATGGTTCATCTATCAGCGCCAGGCTGGAATGTGATAGGAGGTGGCGAACCGGTTATTCCTGGTGTTTCGATCGGCCATAATGATCATGGAGCGTGGGGACTGACCATCTTTAAAACAGATGCAGAAGATCTTTTTGTGTATGATCTAAATCCTGAAAACTTATTGCAATATAAGTACAAAGGAAATTGGAAAACGATGGAGAAAATTACTGAAAAAATTTCAGTTAAAGGTGCACCGGATACCCTTGTGACACTTCTCTATTCAATTCATGGACCGGTAACATTTATTGATTCAGCCAGGAAAAAGGCTTATGCTGTAAAATGCGCCTGGCTTGAACCCGGGGGTGCGCCTTACCTTGCCTCTCTAAGAATAAACCAGGCAAAAAACTGGAAACAATTCAGAAAAGCGTGCGAATACAGTCATCTTCCCGGTGAAAATATGATTTGGGCCGATAAAAAGGGAAATATAGGATGGCAGGCAGTAGGGATAATCCCTGTAAGAAAAAACTTTAGCGGTATGGTACCGGTTTCGGGAGATGGAAGATATGAATGGAAAAGATTTCAAAAGATCAAAAAGAGGCCACATCTATTAAATCCTCAAAAGGGTTTCTTTGCCAGTTCCAATCAGGATGTGACTCCTGGCAATTATAAACTTTGGAAAACGATAGGGTATTCCTGGTCGGATCCATTCCGTGGAAACAGGATTAATGAAGTTCTTTCCGCAGATACACATCGTACACTTACAAAAGAAATGTCTCTTCAAACTGATTATTTTTCAATACCGGCAAGAACGCTTGTGCCGTTTTTACAAGAAGTAAAATTCTCAAATGCTCTTGCAGAAAAGAGTTTTCATCGGTTAAAGTATTGGGATTTTATTTTGGATAAAAATTCAGTGGAAGCAGGCATTTATGCCATTTGGGAAAGAGTATTATCAACTCGTGCTAATAAGCAATTTATTCCTGCAGAATTACAAGGTCTTATAAGCATTCAATTATCCCGCTTGATCGGGTGGTTGCAGCATCCTGATCATAAATTTGGTGCGGTTCCTGAATCCAGACGGAATGAGTTTATCCGTGAAACTTTTGAAGATGCAGTGAATGATTTAAAAAATCAATTTGGGGATCAGGTCAGCAACTGGACCTATGGGCAAGACAAGTTCAAACATATCACTTTATATAATCCCCTCCATTATTACCTGTCTCCTGATTTACAGGAAAAATATACATTAGGGCCTTTGCCAAGGGGAGGTAACAGTTATACTGTAAATTCCACCGGGCCTTCCGATAACCAGGAATCCGGTGCGAGTTTCAGAATAATAGCTGATGTGGGAGATTGGGATAAAACTCTGATGATTAACTCACCCGGACAATCGTCTGATCCGGAAAGCAAATATTATGACAACCTTTTCAAACTTTGGGCAAACGATGACTTCTTTCCTGCATATTTTTCTAAAGACAAGATCCTGTTTCATACAGATCAAAGAACCATTTTAAGCTCCATAAAATAATACCTTTTTATTTCCTGTGAGATGTTACCGATAATACCAAAGACGGAACTTCACTATCTATACCTGGTACCTTGTTATGCGGCAAATAGCCGGAAAAAAAGTAGTTTACTTTAATTACTTTTATAAATCCTTACCGAATGATTATATTACTTTCCGGAAGCAGCAGACCTGAAAAGTAAAGTAAACTCTATAACTTCAATAAAATAAACTTAAATCACTATTTATGAAATGGACATTCTTTTTAATATTAATCTTGCCATTTAGCGCAAAGCCTCAATCTCACAGCCTTTTCAATGGTAAAGATCTCAACGGTTGGCATGTGGATGTACCGGCAATGGACACCAACCCAAATGCAAGAAATCCATTTATCGTAAGAAATGGCATGCTGGTAAGTTTAGGCGAGCCCCAGGGACATTTAATTACTGA
Organism: Ginsengibacter sp.; assembly: GCA_039936595.1. GTDB lineage: Bacteria > Bacteroidota > Bacteroidia > Chitinophagales > Chitinophagaceae > Ginsengibacter. The sequence goes on from JBDTIC010000226.1 coordinate 2,317, forward strand.
TTCCATTTATCAAAATTTCAGGCTGCAGGTAGAGTACCGCTTTGCAGGCAAGCCGGGCAATTGCGGCGTTTTGGTTTTTGCCTCTACACCCCGTGCTCTTTATAAGATGTTTCCCAAATCTATTGAAGTACAAATGATGCACGAAAATGCAGGGGACTTTTGGTGCATTGTAGAAGATATCTCTGTACCTGAAATGGAAGAGCGCCGTGGCCCAAAAGATGAATGGGGCGTAACCGAAGGCAAAAAAAGAAGAATCGTCAATCTTACCGACGGATCAGAAAAGCCGCTTGGGCAATGGAATATTATGGTAATAGAGTGTGTGAAAAACACGATACGGGTTTGGGTAAATGGCGACCTGGTGAATGATGGATATAACTGTACGGCAGACAAAGGCCAAATCGCTGTTCAGGCTGAAGGGGCAGAGGTGGAATTCCGGAAACTGGAATTAACAACTATATTAAAATTATCGGCTACTGCTAAAAGGTAATCTTTGAGCGGACAAAATAGAATGGTTTTTGGGAGGCAGGGGCAATTGGTTCTGCTACTCCTCAACTATTAAAATCTTTGGCAACAAATGTCCTCGCCGTATGTGATAGCAAAAATGTAGAGTTGGTAAAATCAGTTGGTACGACATAGTAATTGCCTATCAAACATAGGACTTTACAAAAACAGAAAAAAGGTTTGATTTTAAATTAGACGCAGTGGGTAAAAGTTCTTTCGGAAAGTGCAAATCATTACTCCACAAAAAAGAAATTTATATCCTAACAGAACTTTTCAAGAGATCAGATAAAGTATTTCTTGCACTTATCAGACCGATTTGGGGTGGCCAAAAAAAGTTTTATTACCAACGCCAACAATTTATAAAGAAGATGGCAATTATCTCAGAGCTTGTTCAAGAAGGAGCATTTAAGCCTGTTATAGGACAGTTGGTAAATGCCAGATAGTATTGATTTGCCATCATGGCTAATAATAGGATTCTATGAAGCAATTATTTTGCGCTTATTGTTCAGCATTTGTGATTCGTGTGAACTTTGAGACGGAAAATACCAAGAGTTCCGTCCAAGACCGCCCGGTTGGCACGTACTAAAATCACCATATATTAGCATTAGAATCAAATGGCAAGCGCCCAACACTAATTAAAATAATATTCTATCATTGTAACAACAACTCATTATTATTAAAGATTATTTGCTTCGTCATCTTATTTTCAACTTCTGTTCCTGATACCATTGTAACGCCAAGTGATGGCAAATTCAGTGTGATTGCCCTGTTATTTATTCTAAAAAACTTCTTATCAGCTGTATAGGAAACACTATCCATGAAATTTTCGTAATGGTTTGAATTTACCTGGAGCTTTTCTAGCCTGATTTCATGGTGATTATTTATAAACTCTTTGATTGCAAATATTTCATCATCATTTATTATTGCAGCGTTGTTCTTCCAATAAATGATACTTAAAATATCGTCTATTTTTTCACTCAGCATAATAACTTCAGAATGAGTTGTCTTTACGAATACGTAAGATTTAAATAGTGGTTCATGTACAATCTTACTTCTAAATAAGGATCGGGATTTTTTGTAATTCAAAGGGTAAAAATTTTGAATTCTCATTTTACCAAGTGAAAGAGAAACTTTTCTTTCGCATTGAGGTTTTGTGTAAACTACGTACCAATTCTGCTGCATATCTATTTTTTAAATGTTTGCGGCAATTCAAAGGATGGATAGTGATTTTTCACGAATAGCAGAATTTGGCGATTATCAAACCTGTGTCAGAGTATAAGTCTTTTTGGATTATTTTTAATTTGTTTGATATAAGTAAGTGTGCACTACAATCTTCCCATTAAGTAATCCAAAATCTTATGAAAAATCAAATGGCCTATAGCTAATAATATGCCACTTAATTTTATCTGCTTTTTATTTTATTGATTAACAAGAAGGAATTAAATTTCCCAAATTGGGGAAATTAATTATCAATTACTAATCATCATAGATATTGTGTGACCCATCCACACTGGTATTGCTCGAACATAAGTTCGTCGGAAAAAGTCCAGTGAAGATTGCTGGAGAAAAAAATAATTCTTTTTTGGCTGTTTTTTATGCAGAGCTTGTTACGAAGTAAGACGATAGATGTATGACGCCACACGCACTGAATGTGACCTGACTAATCTGACACCCCAGAACCTTCACTCCGGAAATTTTGTCAAGGTTCTACACAGAAGACCATTATTACAATATGAAGATTAAAGATTTAATTTTTAGAAAAGATAGCACAGGTCTTTAAACCTAACTGAGTAAAATTGCTAAAGACAATCTTCCGTGCTTGAATAATAATGAGATCAACAGTAATTATGCTTACCTTAAAACCAGCACTGCCGTTGACTCCCCTTTGATTTGAAAAAAATAAAAAAATGATCAGAAATTATAAAAATAATTATCAAAAAAATGAAATTTCCAATCTGACGCAAGTCGGGATGGGCCGGGGTACTCTGTTCTACAGATTATATTTTTTAGATAATCTTATTTTATTCTACCTTTATCGCCTTTAAATCTAACCACTGATCAACTGTTTCACTATAGAGACATTAACTCCTTTACCTCCTGACCAGTCATACATACATTTCATTTACAAGTATTTTTCATTTTTGAAAATCTTAAAAGAGTTTTAAATCTTACATCTAAATAAAAATAATGAGAAAAAAAAGCAAGTCCTTAATCATTCTATTGGTTTCATTCCTTATGTTTCCATCTTGGATTTTTGCACAATCCGTCATTAAAGGAACGGTAACAGATGCCGCAACCGGTAATCCGCTTGAATTTGCGTCTGTCACTGTAAAAGGAACCAACACTACTACTCTTACCAACGGGGAAGGAATATTTACCCTGACAGTAAACAGTAACAATCAAAAGTTAGAAGTAACATTTGTGGGTTACGCCTCTCAAACTGTGAATGCTACCAACAACGTTTCTGTCAGGCTTAGTCCTGATGACTCCAGGTTGAATGAGGTAATTGTTTCCGGATTAGCCACTACTATAAAGCGGTCTAATTCTGCTAATGCTGTCGCGTTTGTAAATTCAAAAG
>JBDTIC010000227.1:0-12028 GCA_039936595.1 Ginsengibacter sp.
AGTTCGCAATGGATTAAAAGCTTTTCACCAAAACATGGTTTCGAATCTACCACATTAAGCGATATTGATGTTTTACAGCCATACATGGCGCCGGATTTTAACGTGACTCTAGCCAACCATTTTTCAAAATACAGATATACACGCCCGTTTTATTATGGAAGATTCCATAATATGGTTTATGCTTATTTATTCTCAAAAACAAAGAACGGAGTAATCAGGTTTTCACAATCGCCTGATGGCGCAGGTCCGGAAAATCCCGCGTGGGACTTCCACTATATTGTTCCTGGCTATAAAGTGGGCAAAGAGTATTCTTTTAAAGTAAGATTAATGTACAAAGAATGGATTAGCCAGGAAGATATAGAATTAGAATATCGAAAATGGACGGATCAATAAAATAAAAGAACAGTCAATGTGCGCGATTAGCAAGTTACCAATTCTGACAACAATCATTAAAACATATACCATGAAAGTATTTATCCTCTTGTTTCTATCCTCAATGCTTACGACATTGAATATTGTTATTGCACAGCAAAAGCCTGCGTCTTCTGGTGAGATACCGATTCTTGCCTGGTATGGCATTCCTCCGAATGAGACTTCCATCGGGCGTTATGAGGAATTAAAAGCGTCCGGGATAACCTATAGTTTTACCTCTTTTCCTGACATTAAATCTATGGAAAAGGCATTGGAAATAGCGCAGCGAACCGGGATAAAAATGCTTGTTTCTTGTCCTGAACTCAAAACCGATACAAAAAAAACGGTTCAAAAATTTATGAATCATCCCGCAGTTGCCGGTTATTTTCTCAGGGACGAACCGACACTCAAAGATTTTGATGAACTGGGTGTTTGGGCAAAGCAAATAAGGGCTATAGACGATCGCCATTTTTGTTATATCAATCTCTTCCCTAACTATGCTAATGAAGAACAATTAGGTACAAAAGAATATAAAGATTATGTCCATCAATTTATTGAGAAGGTTCCTGTACAGAAACTTTCATTCGATAATTATCCAATAAAGGAAACCACGCTTGAAAAGAGATGGTATCAAAACCTGGAGATATTTTCTGAAGAAGCAAGACTGGCTAACAAACCTTTCTGGGCTTTTGCGCTCAGCGTTAATTTCGCCACTCATCATGTGCCCACTGTTGCTGAATTAAGGCTCCAGGTTTACAGCGATCTGGCTTATGGAGCCCAGGGAATTCAGTATTTCACTTACTCGACACCACCCGGACAGGACATCGACTTTAATAATGCTCCTATCGGACTGGATGGTAAACGTACCGAGGTATATGACAGAATTAGGTTGATGAACAATGAGATTACAAATTTGTCCTGGGTATTTATGGGAGCAAAAGTGGTATCTGTAGCACATACCGGGGAGACTATTCCTTTGGGAACAAAACGACTTGTAAATCTGCCGGAGAGAGTGAAAGTACTTGAGACAACGGGTACAGGTGCATTAGTATCTGAACTGAAAAACGGAACGAATTCTTTTTTGGTTATTTTAAACAGAGATTTTATAAATCCGATGAAGTTGACATTGTATTGTGATCCTTCAGTAAGGAAAGTATTGAAAGACGGGTCTTTAGTTGCGGCAAACGACTATAAAAATACCATGGAAATTGATGCCGGAGATGCGGCTATTTATACATGGACAACTAAAATTAATTGAGTGTGCATGTTTTGATCATTAGTAAATGAAATTGTCTTGCATGCGTTTTCAAAATTTTCAAAAAGAACTATTGCCTTCAAACAATAAATAGTTTTAAGTAGAAAATATATTTTAATAAACGATGATGAGAATGTTTTCCTTCGGCAAAATTTTCATTGTGTACCAGTTTATAGTACTTGCCTTACCGTCTTCAGCGCAGCAAAAGCAGGGTGAAGGCAAACTATATGTTTTCTAAAACTAATTATTGCCATACAATTTCAACGGTACTTATACTATCTTCTTGTTCTCAAAATAACAACCTTGTAAAGGACGGTAGGAGTGATTATAAAATTTTTGTTTCTGGTAATGCGGCCGGACCATCCTGAGTCGGACTTAGGGCCTAATCTAAATTTCTTTACAGCAAACTTAACTAAAGGGGAGAATACCGTGGTAGTGACAGTGGAGCAATTAAAGCGGCGCTGGAGATTTTATTTTTCTAACGTGGAGGACATTAACTAATATGTTTTTTCAGTAAAAACGCCTTGTACTTAGTTTCAAAAGTAGAATAACAATGATGACTCTCATTGCATTTCTTATATATCACGTATTATATTGCAGCTAAACTCTACTCTTATTTTTGATAAAAGAACAAAATAGTCTATTGATCTGTCAAGATAGTGGAGTACCAAAATAATTATTGGCGATAATTTCGACTTTATTGTATTTAAAAATTCTTTTCGTCAGTTTAATTAAAACCTAAATTCTTATGAGTAAAAAATTTATATTCTATGGATGGAAGAAAGTGATGCTTTTAATCCTGGTTTGCATCATCGTAATTCCAACTCTGTACGCACAAAATTTGACCGTCACAGGACAGGTTACGGATAATAGTGGCCCTATGATGGGTGTGACAGTGATGCAAAAAGGCACTACTAACGGTACGACCACGAATAACTCAGGCAATTTTAAGTTAAACGTATCAGGTTCGAATGCAGTTATTCAATTTAGTTTTATCGGTTATGCGACAAGTGAGGTTTCTGTCTCCGGGCGTTCGGTAATAAATGTTGTAATGGAGGAGGATGCCAATAAAATGTCGGATATAGTGGTTACGGCCTTAGGTATCAAGCGGGATAAAAGAGCGCTGGGGTATTCTGTAGGAGAGGTAAAGGGAGATGATTTAACAGAAACTAACCAAACTAACGTCCTGAACGCAATGGCAGGCAGGGTAGCCGGTGTAAGAATAGCACAGATGGATGGAACGATGGGGTCTTCGGTAAATATTATTATAAGAGGCGCTACATCACTGAATAATGACAATCAACCGCTGTTTGTAATAGATGGTGTTCCGGTATTGAACCAACTCAATAATTCCTACCAGGGTGCAGATATGGGCAATGCTATTTCAGATCTGAATCCTGACGATATTGCCAGTGTTTCCGTGCTGAAAGGTGCCAGCGCTGCGGCATTGTACGGATCAAGAGCAGGTAATGGGGTAGTATTAATTACTACAAAAACAAAAGGAGGGAAAGGCCTGGGAATTAGCGTGAACTCTTCGTATGTAAGTGACATCCCTTATAAATATCTGCCAGTGCAAAATAAATTCGGTACCGGAAAATCAGGAGCTCATGTTTTCGAGGAAGGCGAAAATGAAACATGGGGCCCGCAATTAGATGACGGCTTTGAGGCCGTGCAGTGGAATAGCAACGGTCAAAAAATTCCATTGGTATCTTACCCCAACCGCTTCAAAGATTTTTTTCAAAACGGCCAGACCTTTAATAATAATGTATCAGTAAGCGGTAATAGTGATAAAGGTTCATTTCGCTTATCTGTGGGAGATGTAAGGAGTACCGGTATCATTCCTAACACAAATTTGAAAAGATCTACCATCAACTTGAATACCACTTATAATCTTAGTAAAAAACTTTCTGTTACCGGAAGCTTTAACTGGAATGAATCCGGGTCAGATAACAGGCCTAACGTAGATGGAGATGACCGTAATGATATTGTCAGGAGCTTATATGAGAAAGGCTCACAAGTGAACATTCTTGATTTGAAAAACTACTGGGTACCTGGCCTGGAAGGAACTAAACAATTGCAAAATGCATCGAAACAAAATAATGTTTGGTTCCTTGCCAATGAGAATACCAATTCTTTTAAAAGAGACCGATTGATAAGTAAGGTACAAATGGACTGGGAAATTACCAATGAATTTAAGTTGACCGGTCGCTTTTCAAGAGATGCGTACGAAGAAAGCCTGGAATCCAAAAGAGCATTCAGCACTTATGGCCAAACAGCAGGTGGTTATGATATCACCAACAGGAACAGGAAAGAAACCAACCTGGAACTTAATATTACCTATAATAAAAAATTAGGTAAAGATTGGAGTTTGTATGCGCTCGCTGGTGGAAACAGAATGTATCAGTATGGAAGGGCGTTGGACAACTATGCTTCTCAATTAGTGATCCCTGAGCTCTATACTATTTCAAATGGTGTTCCAGGAACAGTTACTTACAGTAGTTCCTGGAGTCAAAAGGCAATATACAGTATCTATGGAATGGGATCCATTGGATACAAAGACATGGTTTACCTTGAAGTAACCGGCAGGAATGACTGGTCAAGTACACTTCCGATAGAGAACCGGTCCTACTTTTATCCCTCCGGATCTTTAAGCGTACTTTTATCAAAGATCTTTAGCATGCCTGATTGGGTTACATTCCTGAAATTAAGAGGCGGTGTTGCCGAAGTAGGAAATGATACAAATCCTTATGCACTATATCAATATTTCTCCGTTGGCCCGGATTGGGGAGCTGCGAAGGAACTTTACATGGGTGGATCTCTAAAAAATCCAACACTGGTTCCTGAAAGAGCGTTATCAAAAGAAGTTGGTGCAGATTTCAGGCTATTCAATGATAAGATCGGACTAAATGTAACTTATTATGTTTCGGGAAATAAAAATCAAATATTGGGTATCGGCTTACCGGTAGAATCCGGAGCAACCAGTAAATTAATTAACGCCGGATTAGTTGAAAGCAGAGGTTGGGAGATCGGGCTGAATACAACTCCGGTTCAAACAAAGAGCTTCAGATGGGATATGGGTTTTAACTTCACCAGGAACAGGACAGAATTAAAGAAATTGGCGGAGGGGCTCACTAATTTTGATTTCGCAGGTACCAGTGGTCTGACTGTCCGCACCTACGAAGGTGGATTGATAGGCGACATGTATGAAAGCCCTATGCTTACGGTAACTGATAAAACTTCTGCTTATTATGGTTACCCAATTCTCTCAGGAGGAGGTACTTATCAGACGGATGATGATCCAAGCCATATTGTAAAAATCGGAAATTCCAACCAGGATTTCACTTTGGGAATTCAGCCCTCATTGACATACAAATCTTTTTCACTTTCTGCCAATGTTGACTGGAGCCAGGGTGGCCAGTTTTATTCACAAACCATGATGTTCTTTCAGAATAACGGGTATCGTACAGACACCTATTCCGGAGCACCCTACAATAGTGATAAGGACATAGTAACACAGATAAAAGATGATCCCGATGCTTATTTTGGAAAATGGGTTGGGGGCCGTACTGCAGAATATGGCGGATTTGCATGGCCAACTGCTAACGGTCACTTGCAGGATGCAAGCTTCAATGTGGGAGTGAGAGAAGCAGTGGATGCAAACGGTAATAAAACGTATGTGGAAAATCTGGGCGGCCCGGATACCAAATGGCTGACTCCTTTTACCGCAAACAGGTATGCCAACAGGCCTTTCCCGGACAGGAATTTATATGATGCTACCTATGTGAAAGTAAGGGAGATTGCAGTTACGTATCATATCCCTAAAACGTGGACACAAAAAATTCATATTCAGAATGCAAGTATAGGAATTATCGCTACCAACTTTTTTGAATGGACGGCTGCCGGTATAGACATTGATCCGGAGAGGGCTTATAAAATTGATGGCGGCGCGTGGTCGCATGGTGTTGAATATTATAATGCTCTGCCCTGGACAGGATCTATAGGGTTTAAGCTAAACGTAAACTTTTAAATTAGTTATGATGAAAAAAATGAAACTCTTTATTATAGTTGTGACCCTGACTTTATTATTGCCGGTATCATCGTGTAATAAATTTGATACGCTAAATGTGAATCCAAACGCCAAAGAAGATGTCTCTTCAAATTTTGTATTGACGTATGTGCTGGCTAATACTGCAAAAATGTATAATTCGTTAGGTGATTTCGGATCTGATGTTTCCGGTGCGCTGCAATATATTCAGAGAGGTACCAATGAAGGATCCGATGCCACCAATCACTACCTGTGGGTAAGGCAATCATGGTCCCAGTTTTATGATCTTCTAAGAAATAATGACATTATTTATAAAGCTTCCATAACTAATAAAAATAAATTCTTTGAAGGAATTTCATTGACTCTTCGGGCATTTCTTTTTGGAACCATGACAGATTTGTATGGAGACATTCCGTATTTGGAAAGTCTGCAGGCGTCTGCTGGAGTCTTTTTTCCTAAATATGACAAGCAACAGGATGTGTATAAGGGAATACTTGCTGATCTGAAGCAGGCGGCCACAATACTATCTGATCCTGGAATATCACAATATAAGATTGATCCGGCATCGGATATTTTGTATAAGGGTAACTCCGATAAATGGCGGAAATTTGTCAATTCGCTAAGGATGAGATATAGTATGCGCCTCTTAAATAAGAAGGCTGAAATGCAGCAAGCCGGTGTAGATATCGTTTCTGAATTTAATGATGCCGCATCTTATAGTTTCAAGAGTGTGGATGATGGTGCTTCCGTAGCTTATTTGGGAACTACCCGTGATAATTCGGCAAGGGGAGGATTATTAAATTCTTCCAATCCTCCATATCTTTTTAAACCTTCTAAAACGATTGTAGATACGCTTAAGTCGCTTAACGATCCTCGTTTACAGCGATGGGCAATACCTGTTCAACGGAAATGGGATTATAATGCTACATCACCGCAAGGCATAACAGTGACCAACATCTTTGGAGAATCCTATAACGTTACGGTAGTGCCCCCTTCCGCTCACGATGTGGATACAGCATTGTATGTCGGGCTTCCTATGGGATTGGCAACGGTTGACCTCGTTACTTATAATGACGAGAGCAGTAGTAGTTTTACTTACCCTCCGGAAAGGAGTCCTTATATCTCTTTTCTTCATCCCAGGTATTACGAGAATAATGGAACCTATCTGAAAATGGATTTAATGACCTACAATGAAGTAGAGTTTTTGCTTGCTGAGGCCGCTCAGGCTACTGGTTTTTCGGTAACGGATCCGGAACAACATTATAAGAATGGAATCATGGCATCTTTGAAAAGATGGGGAATTACCGATGGAGCAAATGGATTTAACTTCAGCGACTATTATAGTAATCCTGAAGTTAACTACACATCAGCAACCAACAGGTTGGAGCGTATTATGGAGCAAAAATGGATTGCAGGATGGCTGACTATCGAACCCTGGTTTGACTGGCGCCGTACAGGCTATCCCCAGTTTAAAACAGGTCCGGTTACACAATATGGACCTGCGATACCTATTCGTTTTATGTATCCTTCTCCCAGCCAGGATCCGAAGTACCTGGTTAATTATGATGCAGCAGTTAAGGATTTGGAACGCACTGTTTATGTACCAACAGGCCAAACTGCCGACCATAATTATTCGAGAATTTGGCTCCTGCAAGGGACCAATAAACCCTATTAATTATAAATATCTATTTGACATGAGCGTTGATTAGGAAGAATAATGTTTGCCATGAAATATATAGGATGTGGTATAGGATTGAGTTGGTGTTTGTTAATAAGCCATTTGGCTATAGCCCAATATAGCGACTTCTCAAATGCATCTATATATGCACCCCGAAAGTCAGAACCTCAATTACGAAAGGCTGTAGAAGTTTTACAGCAGGTAATAGAGGAGCGCACCCAGGTGCGCTTGCCAGTGCTTTATAAACCAAACTTTGATGATCCGGGTAAATCGTCAATCATAATTGTAACCGAACAGCAGGTTGCTTTTCTTCCGGCAAGTTTCCGTAAAGAATTGCTTAATCTTCGTAGGACGGAGAAAGACGGGTATAAAATTATCTTTTTGAAAGGCGTTCAAAAAAAGTTAGTGATTGTAGGTCATGATGAACGTGGGGCATTATATGGTGTCGGACATTTACTTCGAAAAGCACAACTTCGTAATGACGAGGTGCTCGTTCCTGAGGGGCTCAACCTGTCTTCTTCCCCGGCTTATCCTATTCGTGGCCATCAGTTGGCTTACCGGCCGAATACTAATGCTTACGATGCCTGGACTGTAAAACAGTTTGATCATTACATAAGGGATCTCGCAATTTTTGGTAATAATAGTATTGAGATCGTGCCACCGGAGACGGACGATGAACCAACAAGCGCACTCATGAAATTATCACCAGAGAAAATGATGGTGGAGCAATCACGTATCTGCAAGTCTTATGGATTAGATGTTTGGATGTGGTATCCGAATATGGGCAAAGACTATACTTCTGCCAATTCTATTCAAAAGGAATTGGATAAACGTGAAAAGGTATTCAGTGTATTACCCAAACTTGATGCAGTCTTCGTTCCCGCTGGTGATCCGGGCGATTTGGCGCCTGATGTATTATTTGATTGGCTTGCAAAGGTGGCTGTCGTACTTCATAAATACCACCCAAATGCGAAAATCTGGGTTTCCCCACAAGCGATGCATCCAACTAAAAAATGGTATGCTGCTTTCTATAAAAGAATTAACAGCGGATATTCTTGGTTGGGCGGAGTGGTTTATGGGCCGTGGGTAAAGGAATCAATCAGTGCGGTTCGTCAATCTGTTAATAAACATATTCCGATACGCCGATATCCTGATATCACTCATAACCTAAGCTCTCAGTATCCGGTTCCCAAATGGGACCAGGCTTATGCAATGACATTAGGCCGGGAAAGTTATAACCCGCGTCCTGAAGCTGAAAAACACATTCATAATTTGTTTGCGCGTTATGCGGAAGGAAGTATCAGCTATTCAGAAGGAATCAATGATGATGTAAATAAGTTTATTTGGAGCGATCAAAACTGGAACCCGAACATTCCAGCTATTGAAACGGTTCGCGATTATGCACGATTATTTATCAGCCCGGATTATACCGATCAAATTGCACAGGGAATATTGGCGCTGGAGAATAACTGGAAAGGGCCACTGCTGGTAAATGAAGGCGTAGACAGGACGTTACATCAATGGCATGATATGGAAAGAAATGCACCACCAAATGTATTAAGCAATTTCAGATTTCAAATGTGTTTGCTCAGAGCTTATTATGATGCTTATGTAAGGCAACGACTTATAAATGAAACGGCCTTGGAGCAAAAAGCAAAGAGTGTGCTAACCGTTGCAAACGAAACGGGTGCCGATAATGCAATTAACAACGCCACCAAAATACTGAATCAGGCGCATACTGATCCGGTTAGGAAGGACTTGCGTACAAGATGTTTTGCTCTTGCCGATTCACTGTTTAATAATATCGGGTCGCAACTTTCAGTAAAAAAGTACGGGGCAAAGCGGGGAAGAGGTGATTTTCTGGATGATATTGACATGCCGTTAAATAATGTAAGCTGGCTGCTATCCAGATTTTCAGAGGTCAAAAAGATGGCAACTGAATCATCAAAGTTGGAGTCAATTGACCAGATACTAAACAGAACAAACCCCGGTCCGGGAGGTTTTTATGATGATTTTGGATCATTCAATAGCTGGGATAGAATTGTATCTCGTGCAACCTGGGCTGAGGATCCTGGAGGCAATCATTCGCCAATTATTGATTTCGGTGTGTCTCTAAAAGGAGTAGATAAAGAAACTGTACCACTGGCATGGAGAAGCCAGATCACAACCCATTATAACACGCCGTTAGAGTTAAAATATGATAACCTTGATCCAAAAGGCACTTATGTAATAAAAGTTACCTACACCGGTCGTTTTCACTCCTTGATGAAATTGGTGGCAGATGACAAATACCTTGTTCATGATTTTATGCAGACAGGAGACGACCAGGCAATTTATGAATTTCCGGTACCGCCGGGAGCTCTGTCTGATGGGGTAGTAAAATTCACCTGGACTTGTGATGAAACAGGAAGAGGTGCCCAGGTAGCCGAGGTATGGCTAATAAAAAAATAATTACTAATCTATATTGCTCAAGAAGGAATTTTCTAAAAAAGAATTGGAACAAATAGCTGTTTGAACGGTCATTCGACAGGTCTGGACGATGATACAGGGTGTGAAGAAAGTGTCAGGCCGTATAAAAGCATCTACTGCTTTGTTCTTTGGGAAGCATAATTTGCTTCTATAATCATAGGTAAAAGAATTATTTGAATTTGAAGTCTGCGTTTTCTTTAAGTTTGTTTCTAATAATAGCTGATTGAATAAAATAATCTAAAAGATACTATGCAAATTTTAAAAGGATTATATCAGGTAGGAGGCGATATAAACGGAATCACTTTTGATCAACCGGGAGCAATGTTCAATGATGGCAATTCTTATATTTTACAAACTTCATCCGGATTATTGATGTTTGATTGTGGATGTGGAGACACCATGGATCAGATTATTGATAACATGAAATATTGGGATTTAAATCCTGATCGAATTAAATACTGCCTGCTTACTCATCCCCATTATGATCATGCAGGAGGAGCACATCTGCTTCAAAAAAGAGGCGTGAAATTTGTTTCGATTGGGGAAACGGCAGATGCAGTTGCATCAGGAGACGAACGCTGTTGTGGTTATTTGTATCACAAATCTTTCCATTCAATTAAAGTTGATCAGATCGTAGAAGACAATCAAAAATTGAATTTATTGGGCGTAGAAATAGAAGTAATGCACCTTCCGGGCCATAGTATGGGATGTACGGCTTATTCTTTTATTACAGAGCAAAAACGCGTGACAGTGAGTGGCGATGTCATCGGCACCTTATTAAAAGGCGACTTTGGTTGGGATGGATCTATAGATTTTGATAAGAAGATCTATTTAGAGTCGCTACGAAAGTTTGCAAAGGTAGATATGGACATTATGCTTCCCGGCCATGGTATGATCTACTTTTACAAGCCTCGTATAAGGGTAGAAGAAGTACTTAATTCGGCATTGATGCAATGGAGATAACCTTTAGCTCTAAAATATTGCTTTAAGATGATTCATCGTAATCTGAAATCGCAACTTTTTTTAAAGTAGTACCTTTACGTCAAAAAATGCAATATCAAATTCTTGGAAAATCTGATCTGAAAATCAGTAAGATCGGGTTTGGATGTATGTCATTAAAGCCCCGGCAAAAAGAATTTAATGACATTATAAACACTGCTATTGATCTGGGAATTAATTATTTTGACACCGCAGACCTTTACGATAAAGGCTTAAACGAAACCCTATTGGGAAAAGTGTTTAAGGGGAAAAGAGATAAAGTAATTATTGCAACAAAAGCAGGGAATCAATGGCGGGCGGATGGTAGCGGATGGGATTGGAACCCCCGCAAAGACCATATTCTTAAATGCGCTAATGAAAGTTTAAAACGTTTACAAATTGATTATATTGACCTGTATCAGTCACATGGAGGAACTATGGAAGATAATATTGACGAAACAATTGAAGCCTATGAAATTTTAGTTCAACAAGGAAAAATCAGGTATTATGGTCTTTCGTCGATCAGACCAAACGTTATAAGTGAATTTGTAAAAAAGTCTAACATAGTGAGTGTAATGACTCAATACAGCTTGTTGGATCGTAGACCAGAGGAAAGTACTTTAAATTTATTGCATGACAACAATATAGGGGTATTGGTGAGAGGCAGCGTAGCGTCGGGGCTTCTTATTGATAAGCCTGCAAAAGCTTATTTGAACTACAATCAGGAGCAGGTAGCCAGTGCGGCAAATGCCATAAAATTAATATCCTCTAAAGAAAGAAATAATGCGCAAACTGCTGTTCAATACGTGTTGAAAAATCCGACGGTCACTTCTGCCATTGTAGGAATAAGAACGATGGATCAATTGAAAGAAGCCATAGAAACAATTAATACGCTTCCACTCAATGACGAAGAAATGGAAACCTTAAAAGAGTCGGTTCCGGTGAATTTTTATGAACAGCACAGATAGGTTGTTAAACTAAAAAGCCTCTGCAATTTAAATTGCAGAGGCTTTAACATCTAAAGCTGTAGGGGAAGGGCTTGAACCTTCACGAGGCGGTTAGCTATAGCACAAAGTTCAGTGGTCGACCCTGGCCGGACTAATATTACTATCAATCCGACTCTATGCTATGTTTATCCTGTGATCCTCACCCCCGAGACAAGAGGGCATGTCTGCCAATTTCATCACCCCAC
>JBDTIC010000228.1:0-4279 GCA_039936595.1 Ginsengibacter sp.
ACTCTGATTTACAAAAATGACTAATTTGCTTTAATCAAAATATAAAAATTGTATTTTCGATAATTAAATTTTTTTTATTTAAAATTTCAGCATGTTTAAACTCAATAAATTTTTAATCGGTTTATTACTTTTTACACTTACTTTCTCATCAGTTGATGCACAACAGCCTCCTTTCTACTCAAACATTCAAAAATTTAAAAGCCAGGACAGCACCAACTTCCCCCCCAAAAACGCAATACTTTTTATTGGCAGTTCTTCCTTCACAAAATGGACCGATGTACAGGACTATTTTCCGGATTTTACCATTATCAACCGCGGTTTTGGAGGTTCATCTTTACCGGATCTGATTCGTTATGCTGACGATATTATTTTTCCATATTCCCCGCGCCAAATAGTTATTTACTGTGGTGAAAATGATTTTGCTGCCTCTGAATCTGTAAGCGTGGACCTGGTATTTAACAGGTTTAAACAATTATTCCAGTTAATCAGGCAAAGATTACCCAATACCGAAGTTGCATTTATATCCATGAAGCCAAGCCCCAGCAGGAAGAAAGACAGGCAAAAACAAGCAGCCTGTAATGTATTGATCAAAAACTACTTAAATAAACAGAAAAATACTTCGTTTATAGATGTATATCACAAAATGTTGAATGAAGATAAAACCCCTATTAAGGAAATTTTTACCAAAGACAGTTTGCACATGAATGCAAACGGATATAAAATCTGGCAAAAAGTCATGGAGCCTTATCTAATCAAATAATTTGGATTTCCTTTTTTTATTCCGCAATTAAAAATCTCTATCTTTAACGTTCCTATCTTTAAAATCTATAGGATTCGTCGTACATTTCTCAAATAAATTAACACACGTAGTTCACCAAAAAAATTTAAACAATCTATTTTATGAAAAGAAGAGACTTTATGCATTATTCAGCCGTTACAGGAGCTTCTTTATTTACTGCTTCCCTGGCCAAGGCTGCGCTTACGAAAAGAGACAATCCGTTGGCTGATCAACCTTTTCATCTCAATTATGCTTTTCATGATGGTATGTTCAGTAATAGTGTCGGTAAAAATTTTATTGACCAGATAAAATTTGGTTACGACAGAGGATTTCGCTCTATTGAAGATAATGGAATGTCTAAACGCCCCGCTGCTGAGCAACAGAAAATCGGGGATACCCTGGCAAAATTAGGCATGGGTATGGGTGTTTTTGTTTTAGATAAAGGAGGTAATTCTGCCAATACTCTTGCGGCAGGAAATACGGACTACATCGAAATATTTTTGAAAGGATGCCGCGATGCCGTTGAAGTTTCAAAGCGGATTAATGGTAAACTTACAACTGTAGTGCCTGGCGATTTCGAAAGAAAATTACCAATAGGCATTCAGACTGGTAATGTGATAGAGGCATTGCGCAGAGGAGTAGAAATTCTGGAACCTCATGGTATCGTTATGGTGCTTGAGCCACTAAGTGATACCCCCAATCTTTTTCTTCGGACTTCCGACCAAACCTATGAAATATGCAAAGCCGTAAATAGTCCTTCCTGCAAGATCCTTTTTGACATCTATCACATGCAAAGGAATGAGGGTAATCTTATTAATAACATTAATATCGCCTACTCTGAAATAGGGTATTTTCAAATTGGAGATAATCCTGGCAGAAAAGAACCAACCACGGGTGAGATCAATTATAAAAATATCTTTAAACATCTGTATGAAAAAGGCTACAAGGGGATTTTAGGAATGGAACATGGCAATTTTAATCCGGGCAAAGAAGGTGAAGAGGCCTTAATAAAGGCTTACAGGGATTCAGATAATTTTATTTAATGCGGAACTGAATGTTTAGACGTCTAACCCTGGTTAAAATATTTTTTTTCATTTGCCTAATTACGTTTTTATTAACAAAAGCCCTGGTTGCTCAAAACAAATTTGTTTTTGAGCAACCAAAAATGGGGTCGCCCTTTACAGTTACCATTTTTTCACATGATTCAGCCAAAGCTGCCGAAGTTGCCGCCATTGCTTTTCATTGTGCAGATTCTCTTAACCACATCTTCAGTGATTATATCGATAGTAGTGAACTAAACCGTCTCAATGCCACAAGTGGACAAGGGCATTACGTACCTGTTTCTTCTGCCATGTTCGACATTTTAAAATATTCGTTGGAAGCGGCAAAGAAAAGCGACGGGAATTTTGACGTTACGATGGGTCCTGTAATTAAGTTATGGAGAAAGGCCCGCAAAGAAAAAAAATTACCAGATAGCAGTATTCTTAAGAATGCATTAGGTAAAGTAGGGTATAAGTATATTCATATGGATTCTGTTGTTCAAACTGTCTGGCTCGAAAAGCCCGGAATGAAATTAGATCTTGGCGGTATAGGAAAGGGCTATGTGGCACAGGCTGCTTTGAATATGATAGAGGCTAAAGGTCTTCATTCAGCAATGGTAAATGCAGGAGGAAGCATAGTGGTAGGAGAAGCACCTCCGAAAAGAGATGCATGGCTCGTTGGCATCACGCTTCCGGAAGAAAAGGAAAAAATTATGTCCGGGTTATTGTTACTCAAAAATACATCGGTAGCTACCTCAGGCGATATTTATCAGCATCTTGATATCAACGGAAAAAGATATTCGCATATTATTGATCCTGAAACCGGGCTGGGTATTACTACTCAAAGATCTGTAACTGTAATCGCTAAAAACGGAGCAGTGTCTGACTGGCTCTCAACCGCTTGCAGTGTTCTTTCCATAGATAAAGCCATTGCATTAGTGAAACAATTAAAAGATGCAGCTATATTAATAACTGAGATAAAAGATGGCAAGTTGATTCAGAAAAATTCTGAAAATTTTAATGACTATTTTGCAAATTCAAGGACATTATGATCTTTTTATCACTAACTTCATCATCCATAATTTTTTTAGAATCATGATGAAAAAAACAGTCATTCTTTTTTTGCTGCTCTCTTTAAAGTACAGTCCTGTGGCCTGGTCTCAGGACAAAGCGGAGAGTTTTAACGGCTATGAGCAGAATATTCCCGGTACTGAAGTTAACTTTAGAATGTTACCCATACAGGCAGGCTCTTTTAATATGGGAAGTCCTGAGAATGAAAAAGGGCACCAGGCTGATGAAGGCCCGGTAACCAAAGTAAAATTAGATGCGTTCTGGATGGGTGAGCACGAAGTTACTTATGATGAGTATGTCTTTTTTATTGATGAGAGTGTAGATCCCGGTCCTGCACCAGACGGAATTACGAGGCCCAGTCCACCTTATATAGATTTTACGTTAGGAATGGGAAAAGCCGGTGGTTTTCCGGCAAATAGTATGACTCAATATGCAGCACTTATGTATTGCAAATGGCTGTATAACAAAACAGGTATTTTTTACAGATTACCTTCCCAGGCTGAATGGGAATACGCCTGCAGAGCCGGATCAGAAAAAGCGTATCCTTTTGGAGACGATGAAAAGCAACTTGATAATTATGCATGGTATGCCGCCAATAGCGATAACAAGTATCATCAAGTAAAAAAATTAAAACCTAACCAATGGGGATTGTATGATATGCTGGGCAATTTGGCTGAATGGACTTTAGATCAATATGATAAGGACTACTTTGATAAGTTAAAAGTAAGTGCTGTTAACCCTGTTTTTCCTCCAAAGACAAAATACCCGATTACTGTAAAAGGAGGCTACTATGCTGATAACCCTGCGAAATTAAGAAGTGCAGCCCGACTTCCTTCAACTCCTAAATGGAATGCACGGGATCCCCAGATACCAAAAAGCAAATGGTGGATGGCTGATGCTCCTTTTATTGGCTTCCGTTTAGTTCGTCCATTAAAACAACCCACTGCCGCAGAAGTTGATCAATTTTTCACACAATATTTATCTTTATAAACACTTTTTACATTCAAAAAAACACAATTGTATGAATATCGAAAATTTAAAGAATACTCATCAAAGCAGGAGAGAATTTGTAAAAAATTCTTCCTTGCTGGCAGGCGGTTTATTGGCTGCACCTATACTTACCCACGCTAATTTTTTCTCAGGAGCAAAGGGTACGATCAAAATAGCCTTAATTGGTTGTGGCGGGCGTGGTACCGGGGCAGCGGTGCAGGCGTTAAGTACCAAACAAGATGTTCAATTGGTAGCGATGGCAGATGCCTTTAAAGATCGCCTGGATGGAAGTTATAAAAGTATTTCTGAAGAGATGACTGATACCAAAGACAGGTTGAATGTAAAAGAAGAAAATAAATTTGTAGGGTTTGATGCCTACAAACATGCTATTGCACTGGCA
>JBDTIC010000229.1:0-6072 GCA_039936595.1 Ginsengibacter sp.
TCTGTTATACTTCTCATAAGAATATAGCGCTTCGTTTTACGATCCGGAGTATTTTCAAATTCTTCAAGACTCATGCTTCATTTTTTGGACAAGCGGCAAGATAAAATAAAATAGAGAAATTCCAATACTTACTCCGACTCAAATTTAAATTTTTATCGCCATGCTCTCTATAAATTATTATGAATTTATTTTATTAGATGTTTCCCACAAAAAAATCGATGTAATCAATTTGTTAAATAATTTCTTCTTTTCAAAAGATGCAAATATCCATACTATTCCATAACTAGTTTTAGATATAGTAATTGTGTATGGCAAATCAAACAGTCTCCATTCCAAAGAATTAATAATAATTTCGCCATTTCAAAAAAATATTCGTTTAAGAAAGTATTATGAAACCATCGTTGCCACAAGGGACTAGAGATTTTTCGGCTAACACCGTACGGAAGAGAACGTATATTATTGATATAATTAAAAACATTTTTGAGTTATATGGATTTGAACCACTTGAAACTCCTTCTCTGGAAAACCTTGAAACCCTGATGGGGAAGTATGGGGATGAAGGAGATAAACTCATTTTTAAAATTTTAAACAATGGCCTTGATCATCCTGCAAAGCGTGAGAAAATAATAAGCTCATTCAATAATGTTCTTGAGGGGAAAAATACTAAAATCATAACAGAAAGAGCTTTGAGATACGACCTGACAATTCCATTTGCCCGATATATGGCAATGAATTACGGTAATCTTACCATGCCTTTTAAGCGCTACCAGGTGCAACTTGTATGGCGCGCAGACAGGCCACAAAAAGGTAGATACCGTGAATTTCTTCAATGCGATGCTGACATTGCAGGGACTTATTCGCAAATAAGTGATGCTGAGTTTATCGAAATCTATAAAGACGTTTTCGAAAAATTAAATGTAGATGTAGAAATAAAAATCAACAGCAGAAAGTTATTATATTCTTTGGCAGAGATTTGTGGCTGCCTTGATAATATGAACGCAATGACCATTGCGATTGATAAGCTGGAAAAAACAGGGATTGAAAAGGTTAAGGAAGAACTTTCAACAATAGGTTTATCAACCGAGAAAATTACATTGATAGAAGGCTGTATAAATATTGAAGGATCCAATAATGAAAAATTAGAAAAAATTTCGGATATTTTAGCAACCTCCGAAACCGGCAAAAAAGGTATTGAAGAATTAAAACAAATTTTATCTTTAACTCAACATAAAAATTCTGTACATAAACAAAACGTATTTATTGATTTCACATTGGCGAGAGGCCTTAATTATTACACTGGTATTATATATGAGGTGAAAGCAAAACATGTTCAAATAGGTAGTATTGGTGGTGGTGGCAGATATGATAATTTAGCAGGGTTATTTGGTGTGCCGGGAGTGCCCGGAGTAGGCATCAGCTTTGGTCTTGACAGAATCTATGATGTAATGGAAGAACTTAGCCTTTTCCCGAAGGCTATAAATCAATCTATCAAAGCCTTATTTTTTAATCTTGGAAAACATGAAAGCGAGAAGGCATTCGAACTTATGCAGCGATTAAGATACAATAGTGTTAGTTGTGAATTATTTTATGAAAATTCCAAACTGGATAAACAATTCAAATATGCATCTAAAAGAAATATTGCATTTGCCGTTATCATTGGCTCTGAGGAAATAAAAGAGAATAAGTGCATTGTAAAAGATCTTGCAAATGGTGTACAAAAGACTATATCAATGAATGAACTGGTTGAGTTCTTTAAGGATTAAAAAACTTACTCCTAAGACGACATTACCTCAAACCTCTTTAATACAAAATATTTATTTATGAAGCCTTTTTTAAAGTTGCTTATTGCTTTTGGTGTAATTACTGTCTTGTTTTCCTCTTGTAAAAAAAGTAATGATACTGGCAGAATGATTCCCAAAAGTGCTCTTTTTGTTGCACAGGTGAACATTACATCTATGGATAACAAACTACCATGGACAGAAATACAGCAAACCACCTGGTATAAAAATGCCTTAACAGACACTTCCAATGCTGAATGGAGAAAAAAAATACTTGAAAATCCTTCGGCCAGTGGAATTGATTTTACTGAAGGACTTATTTTTTTGGGTGCAAAGGATACTACCGGCTATTATATAGCAGCTGAAGGCAAATTGAAAAACATAAATGATTTTGAAGCATTCAATAAGAATTTTGATCCGGCACAAACTGTTTCAAAAGAAGGAAACATTCATCTGCTTATTCTTAAAGATAAAAACGTAGTAGGCTGGAACAATAAAAATTATTTATGTAATGAATCCTACTACTACCTTTTCACAATTGTATAAGTGGGATGACTCAGCCAGCTCGCATTACCATGATACAGCAGAGGACAGAAGCTCTCAACTTTCTGCAATATGTAAAACGCTTTTTTCTTTGAAATCCGGGACTTCACTTGAAGGAAATGGTCCATTCAGCAGCCTCCTAAAAGAAAAAGGAGATATTCACATTTGGCAAAACAATGAAGAGATTATTAAAAGCGCCCCGTCAACGGGTATGTTAAGTATGCTCAAGCTGGATGCCTTCACCCGTGACAATATCCTCACTTATACAATTGGTTTTGACAATGGGAAAATTGATATAGGCCAAAATGCATACGTAAGCAAAGAACTTTCTGATGTTCTAAAAAAATACATGGGGAGCTCCATCAATAAGGACATGATCAAAAACATTCCGTCATCAAATGTATTTGGCATATTAGCTTTAAATTTTAAACCCGAGGGTTTTAAAGAACTCATTAAATTAACAGGCACTGATGGATTGGTAAATATGTATGCCCAACAAATGGGATTTAATCTGGACGATATTTCCAAAGCGACTAATAGCGATTGGCTACTGGCGTTTAGCGATTTTAAAATGGGCAATGACTCTTTAAAATATAAGAATGGCATGGCAGACGATTCTGAAGGAAATGGATTTAGAATGCCTGAGTTTAAATATATTATTTCTGTGGGTATTGGAGACAAATCAAGTCTTCAAAAAATAATTAATGCGGTTGCAAAGATGGGTTCGCAAACGGGTAACAATCCGATGGCAAATTACGTAATGAACGACAAAACTTTTGCTATTGGTAACACGGTGTCTTTCGCCAATCAATATCTGAGTGGCAGCAATAATGAATTCGATTTCATAAATCAATTTTCAGGTCATCCTGTGGGATTTTTTATTGATATTCATCAATTTCTTTCAGGGTTATCTTCTATGCCTGTAAATGATCAAAATGAAAAAGACTTTCTTGACAAAAGCTTAAATACTTGGAAAAATATTATAGCATCCGGTGGTGAGTTTAAGGATAATGGATTTAGATTTCACACAGAAATCAATTTTGTCGACCTGCAAACCAACGCTTTAAAACAACTAAATAATTACATGGACGAAATATATAAAATAAGTGAGGCAAGAAAACAACAAAGCAATAAAAAGTTAGACTCCCTGCTGACTCCGCCCCCATCTGATACCGTAAGGCCAAAATAAAATAAAATGGAGATTCATCTTAGAAAGATAAAACCTGAATATTTCACACTATCAGGCAAGGAGGTTTCGCAAGTTTGGCAACACGACATTTCTATCATTAAAGGAGAGCATTTACAGATTGTAGCGCCCTCCGGTAGCGGCAAAACATCTTTAATCCATTTTATCTATGGATTGAGGAAAGATTATTCCGGTACCATCCTTTACGATAATGTTAATATAAAAAAATTTTCCACAGAAGACTTCTCTGCTTTCAGGCAAAATAAAATAAGCGTCATTTTCCAGGATTTGAGACTATTTGAGAATCAAACAGCAAGAGAAAATATTGAAATCAAAAGAGTTTTAAACCCTTATCATCAGCCTGGAGCAATAGACAGGATGGCAAGAAAACTTGGTATTGAAAATAAATTAAATCAGCAGGTAAAAATATGCAGCTATGGCGAGCAACAGCGCATTGCCATTATTCGTGCACTTATGCAGCCCTTTGAATTTCTACTATTGGATGAACCTTACAGTCATCTTGATGAAGAAAATAAGAATAAAGCAATGGAGCTTATTGACGAAGAGTGTGATCAACGAAATGCAGCGATGGTCTTTGCTGACTTAAAACCATTAAACTTTTTTACAGGCGAAAAAATTGTATATCTATAAAATTTTGGAACCTCAAAAAAAATGCTTCACAGCACACTAAAATTAAATGTTACTAACCTATAAAAATATACAACCTTTAATCACTTCAGGCAAAAATGTATTTTCAAAATGGATAGGATATTTTGGGTTGTGGATCGGAGTGGTACTGCTTTTAGTTTCGCTACAGTTGTTTATCAACATACAGCAATTGCTTAAAGAAAACACTCCCCGGAAAAGTGGCGGTTATGATTTTATTTCTATATCAAAAATAATTACCAATGAGAATATGGGGATGGACAATAGTTTCACTAAAACTGATCTTAACAAACTTAAATTACAGCCAGACATTGCAGATGTTGCGCCTTTAATTTCCAACAAATTCAGAGTACAGGCTACAGCAGGTGACTTAATTCCTTTTAGTACCGACCTTTTCCTGGAAAGTATCAACGATAATTTCATAGATACGATACCTCCCACATTTAGTTGGCAACCGGGACAATTGGTAGTACCTATTATTTTATCGTCTGACTTTTTGGAGATCTATAATGTATTTGCGCCAGCTCAGGATTTGCCGCAACTTTCCCAAAAAACAATTTCGTCTGTTAATATTATTTTAGAATGCACAGGCCCTTACGGTAAACAAAATTTTAAATGCAATATTGTTGCACTAAGCGATCGTATTAATTCTGTTTTAGTGCCATCTTCTTTTATGCGCTGGAGCAATTGGCATTTTATGGAAGATACTACAGTTCACGCTTCAAGAATCTATATCAAAACAAAAGACGCTAATGATCCTGCTCTTATTTCCTACCTTGATCAGCAAGGATACCATCTTAATAAAGACAAAGTAAAATTCAGCCGTATTAAAAGTGTTTTACAAAACATTGTGAGCGCCCTGGGAGTGTTTGGAATATTAGTGATTGTCCTGTCCTTAATGTTATTTTCATTTTACCTGCAATTAATGATTGCAAAAAGCAAATCTAATCTCCGGTTATTACTGACGCTGGGTTATTCACCACAATGGCTTGCCACCAGTGTGGCCAAAACATGGTTACCTATCTATATTCTCATCATAGTGACCGCGTTGATAGTTACAGAAATACTTCATCTTTTATTTTTGCAATTTTCATTTGTAAGCAATGCAGAACTTCCTTATTTGTTGCACTGGATTGTTTGGCTTGCGACAATAGTATTGCTTGCATTAACGATGCTGATCAATTTAAGATTAGTGAAAAAAGAATTACAAATCATATTATGAATATCCTTTTATTTCACATCCTGTCTCATAAATTAATCGACAGCAAATTCCATTCTGATTGTTATGGAACCGGTTTTATTTCTGCTCGATGTATTGAAAGTACCTCCATAGCTGTAATCTTCGTCGGTGTTCTTGCCGGTAATCTGAAAAACTCCCAGATTCGCATTCCTTAATTTACCTAAAATGCTACCCGCATTTTTAGCGATTATTTCAGCCCTTTGTTTCCCATCAGCGCTTGATTGTGCTAAAAGGTCCATTTTTATTTCCGTCAGCTTAGTGTAGTAAAATAAAGGAGCTGATGAATTAAATTCAATTCCTTTCTCAATCAGTTCTGTTGCTTCTCTTGACAACTGGTCTATCTTATCTACGTTTTGAGATTCTATTCTAACATTTTGTATAAGATTGTAACCCGAAAACTGCTGCCCCAGCGACCTGCCATTCTCATCAGTTCGATAATTAAATTCCTTATTAATATTTATAGATGAAAAAACCATTTCACTATTTTGGATTCCTTTGCCACTGAGATAGGCTCTGATCGTGTTTTCATCTTCTTTCAATTGCGCATAGGCACTTTTTAAGTCCATCGATTTTCTTGAATAATTACCTTTCCATACCACCAGGTCGCTGTTAAAATCTTTTTCAGCGGATCCTGTAACCTTAATAGTTTCCATAGCTTT
>JBDTIC010000230.1:0-4490 GCA_039936595.1 Ginsengibacter sp.
TTAGAAACTAGAATGAATGCCTCCAGAAAAAACCCTGGAGGGTATCTTCCAAAATTATTACAAGCGGCTAAAAAATTATCCGGTTACGAACAACCGGTAAAAGCAGGTAGTCCTGTATTTGCGGGACGATTTCAAAAAGAAGGTTATGCAATTGAAAAGTATTTTGTAAAAGGAGAAGGTAACTATATTATTCCTTACCTGTTAATGAAACCGGAACGTCCAAATCATAAAGCATTGATTTATCTGCATCCATCGGGTAAGTCAGCAGAAGCAGGGCCGGGTGGGGAAATGGAATGGTTTGTGAAAAAGGGCTTTACTGTACTTGCTCCGGATATGTTGGGAGTTGGAGAGATGGGGCCTGGCGTTTTTCATGGAGATTCCTATATCAAAGGGGTGTCTTATAATATATGGTTTCTTTCAATGTTGATTGGCAGAAGCATCTTAGGGATACAGGCAGGTGATGTGGTGAGGCTCACTCAATTGCTACAAAAGATCAAAGGAATAGATGACGTGTATGGTTTGGCAAAAAAGGAAATGTCACCGATCTTATTGCATGCGGCGGCTTTTGATCCTGCAATTGCACACGTAGCTCTTGTTGAACCGTATTCTTCCTACCGTTCTATAGTAAGCAATCGTTTTTACAGTCCTGCATTTGTTCATAGCGCTGTTCCAGGAGCTCTTACTGCTTACGATCTTCCCGACCTTGCTGCCAGTCTTGCTCCAAGAAAGTTAATGATGGTGGGTGTTACAGACGGAGCCGGTAAACAAAGCGATATGAAGAGTATAGAGGAAGATATGTCTGTCATCAAGGCTGCTTATCAAAATTGTAAATGCGATAACCAACTAAATATAGTGACTGAAAAGCCAGGCGATAACCTGGAGAGTATCTATAATTCATGGATCAAATAATGTTGTTAAACTGATTGTTCAACGTTTTTTGCAAATTTAAAATTTATTGATAAAATACATTGTTGTCCGACTTAAATTTTTGTTTTCTCTTGAAACTTTTTACAGAAAGAGTTATAAGTCCCCTCTCCCTTGAGAGAGGGGGTTGGGGATGAGGCTTTGGCAACAAATGAGTTATGCATCTTAGTCGGACAATACCTAAAAGAATAAAAAATTATGGGCCATACAATTAAATCCCTCCCGGTATCCTATTTTTTTTTAGGTTGTTTCCTATTGTCAATGGTAGCTTGTGAGCGACCAAAAGACGCACATAAATTAAAGAATAAGGATCATGCCAATTGGGAGAGGCTGGGCCCCGGAGGTGGCGGTTCTACTTTTATTCCCACCTTTTCCTATCAATCACCTGATGATTTTTTGGTAAAATGCGATATGACCGGGTCTTATCTTACTAAAAATGGCGGTAGTTCTTATTCGTTGGTCAATTTTGAAAATGGCGCATCTTCGTATGCTTACGATCCCAATGACTCAAACACCATTTATGTTGGCTCTGCTTACCTGAACAGATCAACCGATGGTGGCAAAAGCTGGCAAAAGATTTTTCCGAAGGAGTCTGAAATAAAGAATACTAAATACCTGGGGGATCATGCTACTTTCATTATAGAGCCATCGGATAGTTCATTGTATGACGAAAGATACCAGGAAGTAAGTGCTATTTATCTGGATCCTTTATCGCGTGGCGCTATCTATTTCAGTATGGGGCCATTATTTTTTTATACTTCTGACGCAGGTGAAACATGGCAAAAAAAAGATCTTGATCAACGCATCGATTACCTGTACACCAATAAATCTTCCGCTAAAAACGAAGTCTGCATTTTTACTTCCGGTGCGGTTTATTCTTTTAATAAATCTACTCAAACGTTTCATCGTAAGGACCTTCCCAAAGAAATGACACCTGCATTTTCATTTACAGCAGGCACATTGAAAAACAGCGATACCACAGTCTTTTACGCATTGCATCACGATCTTAAACAGGCGATACGCGAAGAATTTGGACATACTGAAATTTGGAGTTCAGAGGATAAGGGCTTAACGTGGAAACCAATTGCTGATGCTACTATTACCAATCGTTCCTCTAACATAAGGCCAAGTTATTCGATGATTTCCTGTGCGGCGCTTGATGCCGGGCAGGCTTATGTAGTATGCAATCGGTACGAAGAGAAAAGCGATAATAAAGCATTGTATTGGTATGGTGCTTTAAAGACCAATGATGGCGGTAACAGTTGGAATTGGGTATGGAAGGGTGGTGGTGGATCCGGGCAATATGGAGTAAAAGATGGAAAGGGAGTTGCGAATTTGAACGATGCGTGGGTAGAGAAAGCATTTGGTGGAGAATATATAAGACTCATAGATGTAGGAGTGTATCCATTGGATGGGAATGTAGCTATTGTGACTGACTGGTACCGCACCATGAAAACGATGGATGGAGGTAAAACCTGGAATCAGATATATAGCATCGCAAAACCTGATGAAACCTTTACTACTAACGGAATGGACGTTACCACTACTTATGGTGTGCATTTCGATCCTTTTGACAGCAATCATATTGCGATAAGTTATACAGATATAGGCTACCATCATTCTTTTAATGGAGGCAAGTCCTGGCAACGATCTGCTGTTGGCGTTCCATCAGACTGGGTAAATACCTGCTATTGGGTGTTGTTTGATCCTGATGTGAAAGACAAAGTGTGGTCTGTATGGTCAGGGATGCATGATTTTCCCCGGGGGAAAATGACACGTAATCCGCGTTGGAAAGACATTTCAAAAGGAGGTGTTTGTGTATCGGGAGATGGAGGAAAAACCTGGAAACCATCAAACGAAGGAATGGGTTTCAACTCACCTGCTACTTCTATCGTGCTCGATCCTAAGTCACCGCCTGGTAAACGTACTCTTTATGCAAGCGTTTACAACAAAGGCGTGTTCAAATCTACTGATGATGGAAAAACGTGGAGTTTGAAGAATAAAGGGATCGGAGACAATACCTGTGCCTTCGAATTATCTTTAGCTGCAAATGGAAATTTATTTCTTACCGTAAGTGCGACCCCCATGCATAAGAACGGAAAGAAAGGAAGAGAATTTTATTCAGGTGCTGTCTATAAGTCTGTTGATGGAGCAGAAACGTGGACCAAATTGGAAGTGACCGACGGGTTATTATTTCCTAATGGAATAGGAATTGACCCTCAGAATCCTGACCGAATCTATCTCGCGTGCTGGTCGAATATTGAGTTGGGCGACCTGCTTGGTGGCGATGTAGCAAGATCCACTGGTGGCAATAAGACTTTGGATATGCCCGGTGGAATTTTCCTTTCTGAGGATGGAGGAAAAACGTGGAAATCTATTTTCGATAAAAGGCAATATGTGTACGACGTGACGGTAGATGCATATCACCCCGGAAGAATTTATTGCAATACTTTCAATAAGGCTGCTTATCGTAGTGACGATTATGGACAAACGTGGAAGAAGATAAAAGGTTACGATTTTCATTGGGGACATCGGGTAATAGTAGATGCCAATGACCAAGGAAAGGTTTATCTCACTACATTTGGTTCCAGTATCTGGCATGGGCGACCAGAAGTTGAGTAAAATGCTAAGCTGTTTTCTTTTATGCAAGTAGGTTAAAAATAGTCATCAACTTTACTTTAATAATAGGTCCTAAAATTTTTAGAAATTCAAAACATTAAACTTCCTCTACATGCCTGGTAAAATGAAAAAGAAAATATGGGTCGTATTAAGCCTTATTGGTCCAGGGTTGTTTTTGATAGGGTATAATATAGGCACCGGAAGCGTCACCACTATGGCTAAGGCTGGAGCTGAATACGGGATGACCTTATTCTGGGCGGTGGTGCTGTCTTGTTTGTTTACCTACATTTTAATGGTAGCTTATGGGCAGTTGACCTTAATTTCCGGTAAAACAGCACTCCTGAATATCAAAACTGAAATAAAAGGAGGAAAATGGCTTGCCATATATATCCTTGTTGCCCTTGTTATTGGAGAGTTACTGGCGTTAGTAGGGATCATGGGTATTATGGCAGACCTGGTGCAGGAAGGGATCAGAATATTCACCAATGGAGTGATAGTTGACAAAGCATGGATCATTATGGTATTTGCAATCCTGATGTATATCTTACTGTGGTTAGGTAAATACAGCACCTTTGAAAAAGCCCTGACGATCATGGTCATCATTATGGCGTTGTGTTTTATATCGGTACTTTTTATGGTGAAGCCTTCCTTTTCTTCGATTGCAGAAGGAATGATTCCTGCTATACCGGACACCCCCGGCGCATTTGGACTGGTGGCAGCCATGGCAGGCACTACTTGTTCTGCTGCAGTCTTCATCATGCGCAGTACGGTACTTGCCGAAAAAGGATGGACAATTAAAAATTTAAAGAATGAGAAGTGGGATGCTTTCGTGGCGGCATTTATGATGCTGTTGTTAAGTGGAATCATTATGGCAGTCGCAGCAGGAACCTTACACGTGATGGGGCTAAAACTAAATAATACAGTGGATATGATCGGCCTTTTTGAGC
>JBDTIC010000231.1:0-3768 GCA_039936595.1 Ginsengibacter sp.
TCAGGAGATAATGCGCCTATTGCAAATGGATCAGAAAAATTTCCCGTAGTAGTGTTCGGTCATGGGTTTCTTATAGGATCCGGATCTTATAAATGGTTGGCAGATTCCCTTGCGCGTAATGGTTTTATAGTTGCATTTCCCAACACGGAAGGTTCTGTTAGTCCGAATCATGATGCGTTTGGAAAAGACCTTTCCATTGTGTGCTCAAAAATCATAGAATTGAATGACGATGCTTCTTCTCTCTTTTTTGGTAGGCTGTTGAGAAAAGCAGCTGTTGGTGGACATTCCATGGGAGGAGGTGCCAGCTTCCTGGCAGCAGCCTCCGACAACCCCGATATATATGCTTTATTCAACTTTTCTGCTGCCGAAACCAGTCCTTCAGCAATTGATGCAGCAGCGTCGGTAAATGTTCCTTCGTTGGTATTGAGTGGCAGCAGGGATTGCATTGTTCCTGCAGACACCCAACTAAAAATGTTTAATAATATTCCCGCTACCAATTGCAAAGTTTATGTAAACGTTACCGATGCACTCCATTGCCAATTCGCAGATAATAATTTTACATGCTCTGCGGGCCAGTTATTGACAGGGTGCAATTCGTCGCCTTTGAATCCTGCGCAGGTATTTGAAAAAACAATATCGCTTTTGTTACCCTTCTTAAACTATCACTTAAAAGACAACTGTACCCAAGGTGAGTTATTTCTCGATAAATATAATAGTATCACAGCCACTTCAAAAATTATACAATGTCCTCCCCCCGCGCCATGCGGACCTCTTCCTGTAGAAATGCTGTTCTTTACCGGGGAGTATGATGGCATACAAAATGTACTAAAATGGAAAATAGGAGAAGCCATTCATTTCAAAAGATTCGAATTGCAAAAAAGCGATGATGCGCAAAACTTCACAACCATTTATTCCATAACTACCAATAATATGAACGTTGCCGGGCGGGAATATCTTTCTATAGACGCCTTTCCTTTTTCCGGATCCAACTTTTACAGGTTAAAATTGGTAGATGCCGACGACAGTTTTACCTATTCAGAAGTCATCAATGTAAGATCAGCTCTCAGGAAATTAATTGTTACCCGCATATATCCCAATCCTATAAAAAATGTTTTCCGGCTCGATTTAACTTCACAATCCAACGTGGAGGCTCATATACAAATCCTCGAATTTTCAGGCAAAGAAATTTTTTCAAAATTATATACCATCCTTCAGCGCAATAGTTCTGTTACCATAGATGCTTCTTCTTTTAAACCCGGTGTATTGATGCTACTGTTGAAATCGGAGACTGGTGAGATTCTGGGTAGTTATAAGTTGCTAAAACTATAAATATCTTTGCAGTGTGATCTTGGCTGGTTCTTCTTTAGGGTCAAAAATCCAATAAAAACCTTTGTAATGAAAGTGTTTGTAAACATTTAGTTTTAATTGCACCGGAGATTTTGTTTGCAAATGATATTTCCAATTCAGTAACAGGCGAGAATACCTGGAATCAGGCTTTAGAGAAAATTATCTCCTTCTTGTCATGGGTATCATCAAAAGAAGGTTTCAAAAAAATTACCCAGCCAATTCCAGAAGTTTGTTTACGGTATTCCAGTTTCTTGTAGTAGCCCTTACTTTTAATTTTTTCTCAAAAAAATTGTTGGACAGTTTTGTTTCGCCATAGCTTACAGGAATGTGTAGATAAATTTCTTTCCCTGAAATAATAAACCGATCTGGAGAATACTTAATACTTTCTATACTTTCTACATTTTCTGCAGACGGAATTTCTGAAAGAAAAGTGATATGTAATTTCCTGGGGTCAATATTTTTTTCTTTAAGAAAAGGATTAGTAGAAATGATTTTTTGAATTTCATCTTTGGTTCTGATGATTACAGGTACTTCAAAACCATACTTTTTATAAACCGCTTTTTCAATCTTTTTAGCAAATCCTAAATCAGAAAGGCTTTCGCTACTTTTAAAAATTACATTTCCACTTTGTATATAGGTAATTACCTCCTTCAAGTTTATAGACTCAAATAAAGTCTTTAGGTCAACCATAAGAATCTTTTTCTGACCGCTTACATTGATACCTCTTAAAATAGAAACGAAAGTCCTCATTGAAACCTGAAATTATAAAATGTTTTAGTATTCAGAAAACAAAATGTCTAATTCAGCTACCTTTTATCCCTAATATCTTCCTTTCAAATAAATATCAATCATGCCACTGCCTGATAAAAGCCTGCTAAAACACTTTACTACAGACAGTTACAAATTAATATAGTACTATACATAGATTAGTAGTAAACAGAAACAGGTACCATGTATTACATAGTATTAGAAAAGTACTTACATTTGTGCCGGAATTGATAATTATCAATTAAACGAAAAAGTAATGAACATTGATAACACAGCAAGTCAGATGCGGAAAGGAGTGCTCGAGTTTTGCATTTTATCTATTATAAAATTGGGAGAAGCTTATCCGAGTGATATTATTGATATGATGAAATCGGCTAATCTCAATATTCTGGAGGGAACTTTATATCCTCTTTTAACCCGGTTGAAGAATGCAGAATTTCTCACCTATCGCTGGGTAGAAAGCAGCAGTGGGCCACCAAGAAAATATTTTTCTCTTACCGAAAAGGGTGCAAAATTTTATGGAGAGCTTGAGGCTACGTGGCTCGAACTGGCTGGTGCTGTGGAAACAATAACCAGTAAAGGCAATAAAGAATAAGCGGTCGGCACCGAAGGTCAGACTGCGGGCAAATGCAATAAGCATACTCAATAATCTACTTAATAACCATAAACAGGAATAAAAATGAAAAAGGTAATCAATATTAATTTTCAGGGCATCATAGTACCAATCGAGGAAAGTTCTTATGAATTGCTGCAACAATATATAGAAAGCCTTCGTATTTATTTTGCCAATGAGGAAGGCAGGGATGAGATCGTCAATGACATTGAAAGCCGCATCAGTGAACTGTTCCAGGAACGATTAAAAGATGGCAGCACTTGTATTACCGATGATGATGTAAACATTATCATAAAAAATATGGGCAGGCCTGCTGATTTTGAAGAAGCTGAAAAGAGTGAAAAGACTGAAAGTGATAAAGAAAAATTTAATAATTCAAAAAACGAAAAAAGTGAACATTCTTTCCAGGGCAACTGGAGCGGGAAAGGTAAGCGCCTTTACCGCGATGAGAATAACAAAATCCTTGGTGGTGTTTGCAGTGGTATTGCTGCTTACTTTGGGATTGACCCCGTGATTGTAAGAATTCTATTTATTCTTTTTATCATCTCAGGCATTGGCATTCTCGCATACATTTTTATCTGGTTGTTTGTTCCGGGTAGCAATATGCTTCAAAATGGCGTACGTAAGAGATTTTATCGTAATCCTGAGGAGAAAATCATTGGTGGAGTCTGCAGTGGTATAGGAAGCTATTTTAATGTAAACCCCTGGCTACCCAGACTTATATTTTTGATTCCATTTATCACTTTCTTTTTCCGATGGGGGCATTTTGGACCACTTACATTCCCTAATTTTTTAAGTTTTTCGTTTAGTCCGGGTAGCTTTATAGTCTATGTCATTTTATGGCTGGTGATACCGGAAGCGATAACCACATCAGAAAAACTTGAGATGAAGGGCGAGAAAGTCGATATGAATTCGATTAAAAATTCTGTGCTGAAAGAAATGAAGGAAGTAGGAGAAAAGATGGGCAAGATGGGACAGGAAGTAGGAGAGCGTGTAGGAAAAATGGGAATGGAAGCCGGACACTTTGCAAAAGAAAAGAC
>JBDTIC010000232.1:0-16446 GCA_039936595.1 Ginsengibacter sp.
ACCTGGTAGCGATGGTAAAAATAATTACACCAAAATTCGCCTGCATATTTACTTATTCCATACACCGTGGAGGGCTCAATGATCGTTTGCTGTGGACATTTTATTTTGGGTGAGGTGGGGCCAAAAACAGCGATACTGCTTGGCCAGTAAACTTTATGGATATTTTCGTCTTTTGCAATTTCCAGTACATTCAGCAAGCTTTGCATATTCAGGCTCCAGGCTAGATGCGGATTCTTTTCGCCAGTAGCTGAAAGAATAGCAGCGAGCAAATAAATTTGAGTAATATTTTGACGTATAATCTGTACATGAAGCATTTCCTTGTTCATTACATCAAGACTTACATAAGGCCCGGTTCCTTTTAATAAATCATTCTCCGAGCGGAGATCGGATGCAATAACATTAGCACCTCCATATATTTTACGAAGCTCCAAAGTAAGTTCAACTCCTATTTGGCCGCATGCACCTATTACCAATATTTTTTCTCTTAGCATCTCTTTCATTTTATTGTTACAACGTAAATCTAAAGATAAAGACGAAAAGTGTCTTCAATAAAACTGCCGGACATCGTCATTGTATTTATGTGTTAAGTAGTGTAAATTGTGCATTATTTTATGATGAATTATTTACCTGAAATAAGGACAGTTCATGTGACGAGATATGTAACTCCTTTGCGAGAGGGAGGCTCTATGCCTGCCATCGCAGAGGCTGATGATGAATTCTTTTATGTGATCAAATTCAGGGGAGCAGGACAAGGGAAAAAAGCGCTTATTGCTGAATTAATAGGCGGTGAAATTGCACGGGCATTAAAACTTAAAGTGCCTGAAATTGTATTCGCGTTACTTGATGAGGCTTTTGGACGTACAGAACCTGATGAGGAAATACAGGATCTACTTAAAGCCAGCGTGGGATTGAATCTTGGCCTGCACTACCTGCAAGGTTCCATCACTTTTGACCCTGCTGTCACTACTGTTGACTCCAAACTGGCTTCATCCATAGTATGGCTTGATTGTCTTCTTAATAATGTGGACCGGACATCGCGCAATACTAATATGCTCCTTTGGCATAAAGAATTGTGGCTTATAGACTATGGCGCATCCCTTTACTTTCATCATTCCTGGAATGATTGGCAAGCTCAAGCCACCAAGCCTTTTTTGTTGATAAAAGATCATGTGCTTTTGCCCCAGGCAACTGAACTTGATGAAGTAGCTTCAGAATTCCGCGAAATTCTTACTAAAGAATTAATACACGGCATTGTATCCTTAATTCCTGATGAATGGCTGGAAGGTGAAACTGAATTTCAATCGATAAACGAGTATCGCAAGGCTTATGAGTGGTTTCTGGAAACACGAATCGCTCATTCAGCAATATTTGTAAAAGAAGCACAGAATGCAAGAAAAGCAATTATATGAATATGCAGTAATCAGGTTGGTTCCCCGGGTAGACCGGGAAGAATTTCTGAATGTGGGCGTAATCGTGTATTGTGCTAAACAACGGTTTTTGAAAACACTGATTCAGTTGGATGCAGAGCGCATCCATTCATTTTTTCCTGGGCTTGAGATAGAATCACTGCGGAAGCATTTTAAAACACTACAACTTATTTGTAACGGTGATCCTGCTGCCGGGCCTATCGCAAAACTGACTGTGGCTGAACGCTTTCGTTGGCTTACTGCCACGCGTAGTACTATTATTCAAACCTCAAAAGTTCATCCAGGCTTTTGTTCCGATGCGGATAAAACACTTGATAAATTGTATAGGCAACTGGTTTTGTAATTTATATTTGTTTTGGGGACAATTCCCTTGTAGTTGACCTTCCGGCCAGGGTTAAAATTGTTTGCGATTTATCTTTTGGGCAAGTTTTTGAACCCAGACCCTTCTAATACAATGCTATTGCTCTAGTAATATATAGGTGTAAACTTAAATAGCGTTTCCGATTTCAAAACGTCAGCACAGTAATAAAAAACCTATAATAAAGTAACTAAAATCCGTGTCAATTTCTGCAATTGGTGGATTTTTTCTTGATCTTTTTTCACAATCATTTACTATCAATCAAACTTTTCAATAATTGTTCTTTTTCTAATAACCGCTGCAATAAAGCAATTTGGTTACCTGCTCTTACAAAATTTTGCCCTTCGTACTTCGAGCCATAATACACATCGTTATTCAGATGATCGGACAGGAACCGAAGAGCCTGCATATAGATCATAAATTTACCTGCATAAATAAAATGTTGCCTTTCATCTTCGGTCAATTCATTTTTCATTTCTTCCATGTATCCATCCCAGATAGATTTGAAATAATCCTCCCTGACCTGCACTTTCGAAAAATCTTTTTCTTCTTCATTGGCCGGGGACAAATAAGTTCGCATCATATCGCCAACATCACTTATAAAATATCCAGGCATTACTGTATCAAGATCTATCACGCAGATACCTTTATCATCTTCATTGAACAGGACATTGCTTATTTTGGTATCATGATGAGTAACACGCAATATGAAAGATGGATTTTGCAAAATATTTTCGTAAGTATCTGCAATGTCTTTGTTGTTCTTCAAAAATAAAATGAGTTCCCCAGATTGCTTTATTCTGTCCTTATCGCCAGATTCTAAAGCATCCATGAATTGATCATACCTAAGTGAAAGATTATGAAAATCAAGAATGGTATTTTGCAATTGCACGACAGGAAACCCGGATAGCAATTTAGTAAACTCCCCAAACTTCTTCGCTGCTTCATAAGCCTGTTCGGGCTTCTCAACAGTAGCGATGGTATGGGAATCTTTTACAAATGGAATGAGACGAAAGTAACCTTCATCTTTTACAAATTTCATCTCTTCATGATCCACCGTTTGCACTGGAGTAGCCAATAGATAACCGGGATCATGTTTGGAAAGGTAATCAGCTATCAACCTAAGATTGGATGCTATTGCCTCAGGCTTTTTGAAAACATTATGATTGATCTTTTGTAATATGAAGTGATGGGATTGATCTTTTATTTGCCAGGTAGAATTTATAAGTCCTTTGTCTATCACTTCAATCTTCACGGTATTGGGATCTAATCCATAAGAAGAAATAATTTCTTTGCCTGGTATCATGTCTTTAGTATTAGTGACAAAAGTAACATACAATCATTAATAACAGTCGGGTAAGCATCCGATTCACTTGTTCAGCGTATTTTTCTGCTATACTTATTATCTATGAGAAATATTGGCCTTCGCAGAAATGAGAATAATTAGAAAAAAATTGATTGTACATTTTATTTTTACACGGACAGGAATGAGCCGTGTGTTATAGAATATAGTCTTAATGACGTATATTGTACTGACCGCTATATCTATCCTTTTATAGCAACTCCTAACATAACAATGATAAACGCCAGCGCATAAACAGATAAAATGATGATGGCAAAAATGCCATAAAATTTTAAAAGGGATTTCAAATTTTGCAAAGAGATTTCAAAATTTTCCTGGCTTATAGCAGTGAGCGCCAATTTCATCTTTACAGAAAACTTATAGAGATACAGGCAAGGGAAAAATAATACGAGCGCCAATAATAGATAGCCGATAGTAAGTCCCGCTGACATGGCAGATGTCATAGCGGAAGCGATTTGATTATAAGGCGGTACGCTCATTACCAATGTTGGTATAAAAAAAGCAAAGACCAACATTAAACCGCAAAAGATAAATCCTATAATAGAAAGAAACTTCCCCCACCTTGCTGCTTCGTTCAGAAAGGTTTGAGATGCGGGAGATACCTGTAGATCGTTATTAAGAAGATCTAAATTTTCCATATCAATAGTTTTAATTAGTGTTAAAGTTGATAATTTTTAAATTTAAATACAAAAAAATCTCTGTTGTGGGAATCCACTCTGTATATATATTATTTGAAAGACCCTAACTATCCCTAATTCTTTACATAAGTCAGAGAATGAAAAACAATCCCAACATTATATATCCTCTACAATTGATTCCGTCACTTACTACAAACTGATCTTTTACATCAACCTATTTTTGTGTCAGATTCTGATTAGGCAACAAAGAATCAAAATCCGATTCCTAACCAAAATTGTATGACTGATTAATCCATGCAGTTTTATTCTATGATGTTTTTATGATCCAAATGTTAATAAAAACTGCTTAGAGCCAGTCTTTTTAAAGCCTTCACCATCCATTTTATATTCCTGGTGTGAACTAACGGTAATAGGAGAGTAAATAATATTTCTTCAAAAAAGATTTACTATTGACGTTCCTTTTCTATCTTTAAATGCTAATCCTAATCTATGAATTTTCTGTATCCACAATATTCTTCTTTTAAATAGAGAAATTTATCCTTCTAACTACTATCAATGAGAAAGGCGGTTTGTACGATTTGTATTTTATTCATAGGATTTTATTCATCAGGTCAGGCTATTACTCCATCCGGAACAATTAATATTTGTGCCACCCAACCACCACAGGTGTTGTCTGTAACTAATGGCACGGCTCCTTATCAATGGCAAAAAGATGGAGTTAATATTCCAGGTGCCACCTCAGTCTCCTACCCTGCATCTGCTACAGGAGACTATCGGGTTATCATCAATGGAGGTAAAAAACAGGGAGATACGTTAGGCACCGTAAAAGTGATTGTAAACCCTCGTCCTACCGCAGGATTCACATTTTCACCCTCCGGCCAGTGTGGAAATATACCGGTCAATTTTATCAATTCATCTGTAGGCGGTACTTCTTACTTATGGAATTTTGGAGATCCTGATTCAGGAGCCAGCAATACGTCATCAGCAGAAAACCCGTCGCACGTTTTTGTAGGTAAGCCTGGCAATGGCACCCAAAGTTTCAATATAAAACTGATAACCAAAACCGCAGCCGGATGTACCGACTCTTTGACTAAAAGCATCACGACCAAACAAGTAGCGGATGGAACATTAGGAGGTACCGGCAAAGGCCTTTTCCAGGGGCAATATTACTTTTCAATTTGCGGAGATTTTGCTTCCGGTGATTTTACTTTCAGTAATCAATCGAGTACTTTGGCTACTAATACCAGCTACCAAATAGTTTGGGGTGACCAGTCGCCTGATTTTACAAGCGGCCCAGCATTTACTTCTACTGTACAGCATACTTATACACGTGGAACTCATAAATTACTTTTTATTATTGCCGGTCAAAATGGTTGCGTGGATACCACCACCTATTATGTTTTTGTTGGAACCAACCCTGCCGTAGGGCTTGCCAATCCGGGTAATACTGCCGTCTGCTCCGGTTTGCCTTTGACGTTTCCTATTATTGGAACCGATAGTAATCCACCCGGCACTATTTATACAGTTACTTTTAATGACGGCTCTGCACCCATAACTTATATACATCCGGATATTCCATCTTCAGTCACACATCAATTTGAAATAACCAGTTGCGGCACTAATAGTTCCAATGGCACCAATACTTATCTCAACTCATTCTCAGCGAGTATAGTCGCCGCCAATCCTTGCAATTCATCAGCCGCTACCATCGTCCCTATCTATGTTTCAGAGAAGCCAAAAGCATTATTCAAGGTTGCGCCAAACGATACTATTTGTATTAATAATTTATTAGATCTCACCAATTTAAGTAAAAGCAGTTCTGCTTATAATGGTACCTGCACAGATGGAAGTATTATCTGGTCTGTATCACCTGCTACGGGGTGGAGCATTAATAAAGGTAATTTGGGTAACGATTACAGCTCATCAAATCCCTCTGTTTGGTTGACGGGGTCTAATGATTTATCACTGCGTTTTACTCAACCAGGTGTTTATACCATCAAACTTAAAACCGGAAATGCCTATTGTGGCATCAGTGAAACTACTCAAACAGTTTGTGTAAACCCTGCGCCTGCTGTATCTTTTGCTCTTGATAAAAGCACAGGCTGTTCGCCTTTAACCGTGTCTACTAACACTACCGCAAATTTACCTACCTGTGGTAACAACAAATTTATCTGGACTGTGGACTATACGGCTGCTTCCGGCTGTGGAACAACTACCGGAAAATACACGTACCTAAATAGCACCAACTCTTCTTCCGCTGAACCAGTTTTCCAGTTTAACGATCCAGGAGTTTATAAAATGGGATTAATGATGGTAAGTCCCGGAGGCACCTGTTCAACAGCGGTTATCACCAAAACGGTGACTGTAAAAAGCAAACCCATAGTGAGTGTTGCGGGCATACCTGCTGTGCTGTGTCAATTTCAAGCCTTCACACCAGAGGGCACAGTGAGTTGCTTCATAGATGCCGCTACTACTTATTCCTGGTCATTCCCCGGAGGTAGCCCGGTTTCATCTAAGTCAGCCAATCCGGGAAAAATCACTTTTGCTACCCCAGGTAAATACGATATTTCACTAACCGTGACCAATGATTGCGGCGATACCACCATCACCACACCTGTAACAGTTAACCCTACTCCCAAAATCACTGTCCCCTCCGATATTATGGTGTGTAATGGTGAAACTATAGGCCCTTTCAA
Organism: Ginsengibacter sp.; assembly: GCA_039936595.1. Lineage (GTDB taxonomy): Bacteria > Bacteroidota > Bacteroidia > Chitinophagales > Chitinophagaceae > Ginsengibacter. The sequence continues at coordinate 6,483 of JBDTIC010000232.1, forward strand.
CTTTGTCAGCGATCCCGTGGGAGCTACATTTTCATGGACCAGCGACAACGAAACCATAGGCATTGCATTAAGCGGAAATTCCGGGATCATTCCGGCATTTGCAAGTATAAATTCAACCTCTGCGCCTATCAGCGCTATTATTACCGTAAATGCTAAAATAGGGGATTGTAGCAGCTCCACAATTTTTAAGATCACTGTTGGCGCCAGGCCGGAAGCGCCGTTAGTTCAAAATATATCCTACTGTAAGAACGATGTAGCATTACCATTAATGGCAACCGCCTCGCCCGGAAATACGCTACTCTGGTATACTACAGTAACCGGAGGAACAGGTAGCCCTACTCCACCCTTTCCACTCACGAATATTGCAGGGATAACTACTTATTATGTAAGCCAGGTTTCAACAACCACCTCTTGTGAAGGATTACGTGTCCCCATCAGTATTATCGTGAATTCTATTCCGGCAATTGCATCGGCATCGGCTACAGGGCCTACCGATTGTGCGACAGCAACCGGCTCTATTACTTTAACCGGGCTTAGTCCCTCTAAATCATTGGCTGTATTTTATACCAAAGATGGTGTGGCTACTAATACCAATCTCAATTCTACTACCAGCGGGATTGTGATAATTCCAAATTTACCTGCCGGAACTTATAACAACATTTTCGTGAATTATTTGGGTTGTCCTTCCAACAGTGTGGGACCATTCACACTGGCCGATCCTCATCCTCCAGCCACTCCGGTTATCACTAACAACAGTCCTTTATGCCTCGGCAAGACATTGACACTTGGAGCTACTACTGCTACCCCTGGACAAGTTTCCTTCAATTGGAAAGGACCAAATGGTTTTAGCAGTACGCTTCAAAATCCCGCAATAACCAATGTGGATGCAACAATGGGTGGAACCTACTATGTATCCGTTAGCCAAAATAATTGTACTTCTTCCACAGGAAGTATTCCCGTTATTATCAATGCTCTTCCCAGTGCACCTGCCGTTGCCCCTGTTAATTATTGCATCAATACCGTGGCATCAGTCTTGTCGGCAGTTGGTAATTCTCTATTATGGTTCAACAATTCCTCCGGGGGCACAGGAAATACTGCGGCCCCTATACCCCCAACTAATATCTCAGGTAGCACTGATTATTACGTAAGCCAAACAGACGCCAATGGTTGTGAAAGTGAAAGAGCGATATTAAATGTAATGGTTCACCCGGATGCCTTGGCAGAATTTACACCCTCACCTTCCTTATATTGTCCTCCGTTTAACATCACACCTGCTGTAATCGGTTTACATGAATATCCTGAACAGAATAAGCAATACAATTGGTACATCAATGGAAGTTTTACCGGAAGCGGTGCCAGCTTTCCCGGATACACCATTCCAGTTGCAAATGATTCGGTAAAAATAAAATTAATCACTACCTCTTTATTCGGTTGTAAATCAGACACCACTGATCATCCCTTTTATACCTACAAATTACCCAGGCCTTCTTTTGACTTATTCAACAACGATGGTTGTGGCCCCATAGAAGTAAACGTGGTTAATACAACAGAAGACATTTCATTATATAACTATGAATGGGATTTTGGGAATGGCCAAAAGTCTCAGAAAGTGCAGCCAGGTATCATAACCTTCCTCACCAATCCTAACTATACCGATACTACCTACTATTTAAAATTAAAAATGCTTTCTGTATGCGATACACTTATCGTTGAAAAAACGGTTCATGTAAAATCGAAACCTAAAGCCTTATTTACACCCGATATCACTACCGGTTGCTCTCCAATGAAAGTACTCTTTAAAAATACCTCTAAAGGATTAGGAACTACTTACTTTTGGGATTTTGGAGATGGTCAGAAGCAGGTTACCAATACACTGGCTGATGTCCAGCATACTTTTTACACATCAAAAGTAGATACGTTTTATGTGATGCTGATTGCCATAAATGAATGTGGCAACGATACAATCAGTTATGCCATTATCGCTGCGCCGAATAATATTAAACTGAATTTCGCAATGAATGGCCCGGATCACTTTGGTTGCGCTCCACATACGGTTGCTTTCATTAATAACACCTCTGGGGCCAGCTCATTTCAATGGGATTTTGGAGATGGGAACTTTTTAAGTACTTCAAAAAATATTGATACCGTTTATCATACTTATCTTATTTCAGGAATGTTCACAGTGTCACTAAAAGCACAAAATAACTGTACCGATACCTCCACTATAGATCAAATTGAAGTCTTCCCAAAACCTACCGCAGCATTTACTGCATCCACTACTAAAGTGTGTATTAGTGATCAGGTTGCATTCAGTAATCAGTCCTCTCTTGCTACTTCTTATCAATGGTACTTTGGCGATGGTACCTCATCAATAATGGAAAACCCGGTGCATCCATATCGCTCACCCGGCCTATATGAGGTAAAACTAATCGTTTTTAAATTGAACGCACCAGGAAGTGTATGTACAGATACTTCTAAACAACAAATTGAAGTCGTGGCCAGTTTACCCGGCTTGTTCAGCATGGATAGCAATGAATCTGAGTGTGCACCATTTACGGTGACATTTATCAACCAAAATAAACCGTCGGTAACTGCCACATGGGACTTTGGAGATGGATCAGGCTTTTCCGGTGACAGTACTACACATACTTATCTTTATTCCGGAGTTTATACGGTGTCTCTTGCGGTAACCGTTCCGGGAGGCTGCATTTATATTTCCAAAAAAACGGTTACAGTCAAAGGCCCCTCCGGCAAACTAATCTATGGAGGAGGATATTATTGTTCACCGGATAATGTAAGATTCGAAGCCATTGCAACGAATACCGACACCTATCACTGGGACTTTGGAGATGGAAATAGTTTGATAACTACTCAGCCTGTAGTATATCATTCTTACCCCAATGCAGGAAATTATTTGCCAGCATTATCTCTTCAAAATAATACAGGGTGTAACTATATGATCAAAGGGTTTGACACGATTAAGATTGACAAAATAGATGCCGGATATTCTTTTGTACAACAGAATAACTGTGGATCTACTGATGTGATTTTCACAGACACCTCACACGTTTTCTCAGGAAAGAATAGAGTAAAATGGGATTTCGGAGATGGTACCATAGCGATAGGAACTATTATGCCTCATACTTACACCGCATCGGGAAACTATAAGGTAGAAATGATTTTAATCAGCAACAGTGGATGTTCCGACACTGTTCGAAAGCTCATCAATTTCCATGTAAATAACAAACCAGTAATAACTATTAGTGCTGGAGCAGATGCATGCGCCAGGTTACCCGTTTTGTTTTCGGGAAGTCTCCAGTCTATTGATTCATTGAGCATTTTACAATGGGACCTGTCAAATGGAATTAGAGCGACAGGTAGTTCATTAGATTATGCTTTTACCGAACCGGGCACCTACAAGGTCAGGTTTGTCGCAGGAACCATAAATGGTTGCTACGATACCGCTTTCCACTCTATTGTTATCAAGCCTTCGCCTGTAGTAAAGGCAAGCTCAGATGTTACTCTATGCAAAGGAAATTCTGCCCAGCTTAGTGTTACAGGTGCACCGGTATATCAATGGGAGCCTACACAGGGGCTTAGCTGTACTACTTGTGCTAATCCAGTCGTTTTTCCGGAGATTTCTAATCCTTACGTCGTTACTGGATACAATAGCATTGGCTGTCCTGGTTTTGATACCGTAAATGTAACCGTGATACCGCCACTGGTATTAGCTACTTCCGGCAACGATTCGATTTGTATTGGTCAATCAGCCAACCTTCTTGTTAGCGGGGCTGATTCATACAATTGGAGCCCATCCACATCGTTAAGCAATACTACTATTTCTAATCCGGTTGCGAATCCTGCCGTCACAACTACCTACAGGGTCATCGGCTATGATGGCCATAATTGTTTTAATGATACTGCATTCATTGTAGTAGCAGTAGGTCAATACCCAACTGTACAATTAGGGAGTGATCAAACACTAGCCGCAGGAACTCTCTTTCCATTAAGCACTACTGTGCAAAACGGGCCGGTAAAACACTGGCTTTGGACACCTGCTACTGATCTTGATTGTGCCGACTGTCCATTGCCGGTAGCTCATATTAAAAAAGATATTTCTTATGCCGTAGAGATTACAAACGCTTACGGATGCAAAGCTTCTGATACCATAAGCATCAAAGTCTTTTGCAAAAATTCTCAGGTTTTTATACCGAACGCCTTCTCGCCGGATGGTGATGGCATCAATGACATATTGATGGTCCGTGCAACCGGAATTGTTTCAGTGAAGTCATTCAGGATCTTTAACCGCTGGGGCGAAACGGTATTTGAAAAATATAATTTCCAGCCCAATGAGCCATCTTATGGCTGGGATGGAAGAATTAGAGGTAAGATAGGTCCGCCTGAAGTCTATGTATATACCGCCGAGGTATTGTGTGAAAATGGTGTGTCTTTTATCTATAAAGGAAATACAACGATTCTCAAATAAGAGATTATGAAATTTTTATTTAAAATAGTATTGTGTCTTCTTTTCTGTGTAACAGCAGGGACTGCTCACTCACAGGATATTAATTTTTCTCAATTTTATGAATTACCTATGTTACGAAATCCCGCATTGGCTGGGCTTTTTGCGGGAGATATCAGGGTAACCGCCGGATACCGCAATCAATGGCAAAGCGTAACGACACCTTACCAGACACAAGCATTGGGAACTGAATTAAAATTTTCATTAGGGCAAAATACTTATGATTTTATTACACTCGGTTTGCAACTTACCAATGACCAGGCAGGAGATTCCAAATTAAGCAAAACACAAATTTTGCCGGCACTTAATTTTCACAAATCAGTAAACGGTGATAAAGACAGCTATATATCTGCAGGGATTATGGCAGGACTGGTTCAACAAAGATTTGACCCTACCAAGCTACAGTTTGATGACCAGTTTGTAAATGGAACGTTCAGCCCGACCAATCCTACCCGCCAGACTTTTAATAATACCAATGTTATCTATTATGACGTAGCCGCAGGATTGTCTTTCAGCAGCGTGGGGCCCGGTGATATTCATTATTATTTTGGCATGGGCTTATTTCATTTTACCAATCCTAAAGTGGCGTTTATACAAACCAACGATGTCAAATTGAATCCAAAATTTGTTATCAACGGCGGCCTTTCAGCGCCTACCAGCGATGAAGACAAATTTATACTGTATGGCGATTTGTTTATCCAGGGAGGTAATAAACAAATACAGGGAGGATTTTTATACAGCCACGATTTGACTCAATATGGAGAGGATGAAAAAATCTCCATTGCTGCAGGTGCTTTTTACAGGCTGAATGATGCTGTCATTCCTGTAATCAAACTGGATTATTATCAATTGGGAATAGGCATCAGCTATGATGTAAATATTAGCAAACTGGCAAACGCCTCACAACTACGGGGTGGCCTTGAAGCAACCTTATCTTATAAAACGTATTTAAACGTTTTAAACAGCTCACTTAATAAATTGAGATGCCCGGTTTTTTACTAAGGAGATAAAAAATAAGATCCACAACTCGCACCATGATTTTCAATCAGGTGATCATGATTCTAATTTTGCCACTCATTGACACCATCACGAATTCTATTTCTGAAGGTAAGGGTATCTTTAACGTAGCATGTATTACCATCCTGGTTTACAAACTTATAATTTAAGAGAATTTTTCTTTTCTGAAGTGATCTTTCGCCATTAAAACTGCTTTCCCCATTTGCCTCATACAAGTTAGTGGATGCGGTTGCGCTACTCACAGTGATTCCGGTTCCATTTAACGTTAACATGATTTCATTCTTACCAGATTTCTGATTACTGTATCCGTTAGTAGCCAACGTATTGGGTGCCAATGTCGAAAGTTGCCAAATTTCTGAATTTCCCTGAGATGGAGTTGTGTAATATGAAATCGTTTCGATAGTAGCTCCACCCGGATCCTTTATCGTTGTAACACCACCATGCAAATAATTACCGAACAACATATTCTCATATTTTAGGGCGATGATGGCATACCGCTTGCCTTCAAGTATAGTATCAGCATTTGCAGATTTAATATAAAATGGAATCACGTATCCTGCGTGTAAGGTATTAGGATCAGCAAGAAATTTTGCTGAATCTGCTTTTACTTCAATGGTGCCTGTATGATCTCCGGGTTTGATGGTAATGGTGTTAGTATTGCTGAGCGAATAATAGTCAGTGGGCATCGGAAGAAATTTGTCAATATACGCCACTTCATTTTTGATATAACTATAGCTGCTATTTTTCATGCTATGTAATACATCCGGCGTGATTAATGAATTATCGATAGCAAAGTCGACTTTACGGCTTTTTTTATTCTCTCTCACTCCACCGAGTTCGGCCCCTACTCTTATGGTCATACCTTCTCCAACAACAAATGTCCGCACATCCAATTGCTGAGGGATATATATCGAGGTGTGATCAAAATCTTCTATATAGGACTTATAACATGAAACAAATAGTAAAGCAACCAGGGATAGATAAAATATATTTTTTTTCATAACTGTATTTTTGTTTTTTATTTCCAACCGTCCCAACCTTCATTTTGAATAAGAACGTCCATTCTTAATATTTCACTATAAGGGATGGGAAAATAAGCAGAGGAAAAAGAACGATTTTCAACGTTTTGTGCTAAGTTGTAATTGAAAGAGTTCCCATCAGCACTTTTTTGTATTTGTGCACCATGAACTTCTTTATTCAGATCAGAAAGATTGGTTGTCCAACGACGTAAATCAAAAAAACGTATCCCTTCAAAACAAGTCTCCAGCCTGCGTTCATTTTTCACCAGATTATCAAAAGCTACTTCTCCCATTCCGGCTGATTCAGCCAGATAATCATCAGGTGAGCCGGGAACTGCCGGGGACAATCCTGTTTTACCATCAGTTGTATTCCTCGCTCTTAAATATTGAATGGCTGTTTCAGCAGATATTCCATATTTTGAAGCATTCTGTGGACCTACTACATGGTTGGCGGCTTCTGCAAATGTTAAAACCATGTGTGCCCACCTGATGAAGAAGACAGAATGAGGTTGCCTGTTAATAGAGTTATCAGACCAATTTAAACCCATAAACACAAATTTCTTGATATGATAATTGGTAAGGCTATTATTAGACTTGGTTCCAGCAGCATCTTTCCCTCCGTTCGCCCAATTCTCAAAAGTATACATCGTGGCACCTGTGTTGTTCTTTTTTGCCTCGGCTGAATTATAAAATATCGCACTATAAAACCGGGGATCACGATTTTCATAGGGCTTTTCCGGATCATACATTCCGCGATTAGCGGGATCATTTATAGGGTAACCATTTGACATAGGAAAAGCATCCACTAATTCCTGCGTAGCACCCAATACACCATTCCCCTGAAATCCACCAGGATAAAACATTCTTTCCATATCATCATTGGCATTGAGATAACGGGACGACATAATAATTCCTGCAAAATTGGGATTAAACCAATTGACCGGTTTAACAGGATTAAACCCTCCCGTTACGCCTCCGTCCACCTGCAATTTAAAATCCATCACTCTTTTGGCATTCACTGCTGCAGAGTCCCACCGTGCCATTTCATTATTTGTATTAAACCGGGGACTTGCCCAGGTTAAATACACACTCGCTTTAATGGCAACGGTAGTTATACCGTCCATTCTACCCCAATTGATGCCACCCAAATAAAGACGATTGGCCGGATCAGTAACTAAAAAATCACGGTTAGCTAACAATAGATATTTATAAGCCGAATCGCAATCATTAATGATTTGTTTTACACATTCATCGTAAGCGTTACGGGCATAATTAATTTTTTCACCTACTTCAATTGGCTTTGTAACTATAGGGAAGCCAAGCATTTCACCATTGGTACCCTTTCCACCGAATTTTTTAAGCAAATCCCATTGAAACCAGGCACGCAAAGCAAAAGCTTCTCCCTGCAAACGACGCCTTAAAACATTATTCTTTTCCGCATCAAGTAAAAATCGGGTATTGAATCCTTTATTGTCTTTTAAAAATAGATTTACCAGGAAAATAGATTGGTAATCCCGGTTCCAGTAAGTAAGAAACGGATCTTGTCCTGTAGTTAGAGTACCCGTTGCAAACCGGGTCATGATATTGGTTGGACTTGTAAGTACTCCATCATCTGTTGCGCCGTCAAGATAAGCACCCTCGTTGGTATTATAATTGCGAGCCATATTATCATAACACCGACCTATCAAACCCTGAACACTTTCCTGGTAGTTCCAGATATCTTCACCTGACCGGTCATTGTTTGGATACGGATCTAAGAATTTCTTACAGGAGCCTCCCACAAGACACAATAATATTAAAACGGAAAACAGAGGTATTTTTATATTCATAATACTTAGATTAAAAGGTAACTTTAATTCCACCGGTAAAAGTTTTAAAAAGAGGATACATCTCAACTCCTGAATCTATGGATTCAGGATCTATATCCTTAACTTTTGATATGGTCAATAGATTGGCTCCCCGCATGAAAAAGTTCACTCGCTCTGTGTGTAACTTTTTTGTGATCTTTTCTGGCAAGCTGTAAGCAATTTCTACATTTTGAATTTTAAAATAACCGCCTTTAATAAGCCAAAAGTCTGAGGCTACAAAATTGTTATTTACTTTATCATAGGTAAGTCTTGGATAAGCGCCGCCAATATTATCTTTTACAAAATTTGAGTAGTTATCATCGCCCCATCCGTTCCAGTAATAGGAATTAGTCATAGGGATATCATACATCGCACTGCCGGTACCCAGAATAAATAATTGAAAATTTTTGTAACTAAATTTTGCGTTGATGGCATAAAAGATCCGGGGAGTAGCGTGCCCGATGGCACTGAAGTCATTGTCATCAATTACGCCGTCTCCATTCATATCTTTATATTTCAAATCTCCTTTTTTAAGAACCTCGTCATAAAGCTGAGGTACAGCTAAAGCTTCTGCGTCATTGGCAAACTTTCCTACATAAGTTTGTCCCCAATAAGTATCGGCAGCTAATCCTGTTCTAAACTGGTAACCCTGCCGGTAATTAGGTTCATCAAATTTCTCAATTTTTGAATTGGCAAATGTTATATTTCCACCAAAAGAATAAGCGAACTCGTTTATCTTATTTGTAAATTGAATTCCCGTTTCTACACCAAAATATCTGGTTTGGTTATAATTAAAAACAGGCAATGTATTCGAGATTCCAGCTATGTAAGGTGTTGAATTTTGTAACCTGGTTATCTGGCCATCCCGTAAATTATTATAATAGTTGATTTGGAATGATAATTTTTGATTGAGAAGTATGCCATCAAGGCCCAGGCTGAACTCTCTTCTTGTCTCCCAGGTAAGGTTTGGATTTCCTATTCTGGCCGGATAAGCAACATAAGGAGCCGATCCATTATTTTGTCCAAACCATTTGTCAGTTGAATAAGGGCCAAAAGCTACGCCTGTTCCGGTATTCCAACGGTCTCTGTATTGGAAGGGTGCATAGAAACTCTCAAATCCAAGAGTACCGGCCTGCGCGCGAAGTTTCAAAAAATTTACAGATTTCACTTTTGACATAAAATTTTCTTCTGAGATAACCCAACTGGCACCTAATGAAGGAAACAATTTATATCTTTTGTCATCGCTGTAACTATAAGTCCCTGTATAGTTCAACACACCCTGGAGGGTATATTTTTTGTTGTAAGTATATCTACCCGTCCATACTCCCGTTAAAAAACGTTGTGGTTCCTGGATGCCATCTTTTGATACCCTGTACATGAGATAGGTTGCGGATGACTGCACATCATGAATTCCGAAAGTCTTTTCGTAGTGTAATTTTTCATACACGAAAAACCGTTGATAATAATAATCATGTAAGTTCCTCAACTGCGGAGCATCTATTGCATCATGCGCTTTTTTTAATATAACAGTATCAGCCCCGGTAGCGGTTGTAGAAGGC
>JBDTIC010000233.1:0-3630 GCA_039936595.1 Ginsengibacter sp.
ATGTCTTATGAGTCTTCAGCACATTATGCTACGGCTTCCAATATTACCGAACAGATGATAAATGATGAGCGGCTTGTCGAAATGTTTTGCGAGAATGATCGTATTGACTACTTACGTGGCTTGAAAGTAGATGTGGGAAATGGTGAGCGTGGCCCTGGTACTGTTCCTTATACTGATAAAGGATTTGTATGGCCGGTTCCGGTGATTGAAAAATCTTTGAACAGTGGTTATGAGTAATGTCTTACAGTATGGTATAGTATAGTAAAGTATAATTAAAAAACTAACTTTTGAACAGAAAAAATTTTCTAAGGTCTGCTTCAATGATTGGAGCCGCTTCTCTTAGCGGGAGTTCGTTCTTGAATGCCGCAATGAGTAATCACGTTAAACTGTTACCCATTGTTGATACCCATCAGCATCTGGTTGACTTTAAAAGATTTGGTGCGAATTGGGCGAATCCTCCGGTTCCAGGAAACTATGGTATTCATGACTACGAAAAAGCGATTAAAGGATTGAATGTTGTGAAAGCGGTTTACATGGAAGTCGCTGTAGCTCCTGAAAACAGGTATGAAGAAGCTCTTTATGCCATCGAGCTTTGCAAGGATCGATCTAATCCCACAGTGGCAGCCATTGTCAAGGCAGACTTCTATTCGGACAATTTCGAAAATTACATGCAAAAATTTAAGGATTCTCCTTATATCAAGGGTATTAGAATTGGCTTTAGGTCAAACGAATCACTTGCTGAAAGCCGCACTGTAGATAAAATTCGTTTCCTGGGAGACATGAATATGAGTGTTGATTTTATTGTACCTCCGGCATGGTTTCCCAATATGGCAAAATTGATACGTTCCTGTGCCGGCACTAAGTTCCAGGCTGATCATTGCGGTAATGCTGACCCTAAAGCTTTCCTGAAACAAAATAAAATAGTTGAAAAGCCAGAGCATGACCCCGATGAATGGATAACCGGTATGAAAGAATTAGCGCTTGAAAAGAATGTAGCATGTAAAATTTCAGGTCTTGTTTCCCGTTCCGGTTATCCTTTATCGGCGGAAAACCTTGCCCCTGCAATTAATCACTGCCTCGATATTTTTGGTGCAGACAGGGTAATGTTTGCCAGTGACTGGCCATGGTGCCTGAAAGGCACAACACTTGGTAATTGGGTAAATCTATTAAAAGAAGTAGTAAAAAATCGGCCTTTGGCAGATCAAAAAAAGTTATTTCACGATAATGCCATTCAACATTATAAAATTTAGAAAAGCTTTATAATAATTCTTCAGTAGCAGTTTTCAACACACATAAATGAGGAAGTAGCTTCAGTGTTTATAAATTACCAGGAACATGTAGGTTAGTGACAAAAGGATAAAAATTACCTAGTTACCAGAGAAAGTCTAAAGAAATAGGATTGGGTGTGAGAAGAACTTTCTAGCAAAAATTCAGGCCTTTATGCGAAGATTCAATAAATATCATTTGCCAAAATCAGTCTTTATTAAAATAATGATAGGTAAGTTTCTCTGTCTGAATAAATATTAAAAAATGGTGAATAAAATTATACCAAATAGAATACATATTTTATCGTTAGTCTGTTTGTTTTGTTTTCTGACCTTGTTATGTATGCACCCATTTGGTTCTTTTGGCCAGGATCAGAGGTCTTTTAAAATATTTCAGTTTCCTCAGAATATGATTCCTTCCATTGATGGAAAAACAGAAGATTGGAACATAGTGGGCGAAGAATATGCTATAGGAACGGATCAGTTAACTGATAACAGAGACAGCAACACCCACAAGGTAGCGAATCCAAAAAATTTGGAAGTAAAAGTAAAAGTAGGATGGGTAAAAGGTATGAGCAGATTGTATTTTCTTTACGAAGCTTATGACAATTATTGGGACTTTTCATTACCCGACTTACACAACGATATTTTCGAATTGGTGGTAGATGGAGACCGATCTGGCGGCCCTTTTATTAGTCCTTTTCATCCAATTAAGGATCTCGATAAAATGGAATCTTACTTATCATTCCAGGGAGTCCAGGCACAAAATTATCATATTTATACACCCGCAGAAGGAAAAGAGTGGGCGTTTGTATGGGGAAGCCAGGCCTGGATGAAAAGACTCCCTTATGCAAATGCTGCTTATAATTATAAATTTATGCCTGGCGATTCCGGACGATTAATATTGGAATTCTGGATAACAGCATTTGATTACGCAGGCCAGGAAGGTCCGTCCAGGGCCGTTAAGTCGGTATTAACAGAAAATAAAACAATTGGCCTAAGCTGGGCCATCATAGATTATGACGATGTGAATAAAAGCAGCAATAATGGCTTTTGGACGCTGAGTAAAGAACGAAAAATGTATGGAGATGCGACCTGGTTACTTCCTTTTAGATTAATGCCGTTAGAAGACAGGTTTCAAAAAGGTATTGATGCACGATGGTCCTATTCTGTAATAAATATGAATCGTCGAACGGTTTCCTTTAACGATGAATCAGTAGGAATAATTACAAAATGGAAATGGGATTTTGGTGACAAACAAAACTCCACCGAACAAAATCCAATTCATACCTACTCCAAACCGGGAAGCTATACGGTTATTTTATGGATAGAAGGACCAGCAGGAAAGTCACGTATGTCTAAAGTATGGGAGGTGGATGTAAAATAGATGGCACTGGATGTTTTTAGCATTCAGGTAAACAAGCCAACCTGTAAAAATTTCACCAGTGCCTTATTGAGGAAAAATTAAGGTCCTCAACAGCCCTTCGAAAAGATTTTAAAACCCATAAAAAGATTACATCATAATGAGCTATAAAAAAAGTAAAGAGTTTTCCCGACGTTCATTTCTGACAACGGGAGCATTAGCTGCCTCGGGCCTGGCATTCGGTAGTTCAAGTTTTAATAATTCCCACTTCGATTCCGGTTATAAAGATCGCAAAAACGAAAACTTAAACGAAGGAATTAATAGATTTAATCAAGAATACGTTGCTGATAAACGTTCTCATCCCTCTGAGGGGTTAAAAAGAGAAAATATTATTATAACAGATATTAAAGTGACACCTCTCTCCTACGTTGCGCCTGAGGGTAAATATCTGTGGCGTGTGGGTGGACTCGTAGTATGGAAATCCGATGCAGCCCTCGTTCAAATATTTACAAATCAAGGTATCATTGGAATTGGGGAAGGAAGTCCCTATTGCTTCCCGGACAAACTCAAGGAATATACTGACACATACATAACCCCTTTGCTTAAGGGCGCAAATATTTTCGATGTTGATTTCATTACTAACAATCAAGGGCAAAGTTACACCGCTCAGGGAGCATGGGCAGGTGTCAATAATGCCATTTGGGATGTTATTGGCAAAGCGCTCGGCAAGCCGGTGTATAAAATTTTATCAGGTGAAAGAATTCCATCTAATAAAGTTCACATGTATGCAAGTGGTGGTGTGGAGCATGCGTGGTATGATCATGGTGACGAAGCATTGATTGCGGAAGCACTCCGTTATAAGGCACTCGGATTTGACACTTTTAAATTTCGACAGGGCACGAGTTGGAAGTTCAGTGCCATGACCATGGAAAAATATATTCCCCTATTAGAGAAGCTCCGTAAAGCAGTAGGGCCTGACTTTAACCTCTGCATCGAAAAATT
>JBDTIC010000234.1:0-6296 GCA_039936595.1 Ginsengibacter sp.
TAGGTGCCGGAGGAATTGTAAATGATGCTCATCTCCCTGCTTACAAGATTGCTGGATTTGAAGTGGCTGGTATCTTTGACATCAATATAGAAAAAGCAAAAAATACCGCAAAAAAGTTTTCAATACCAGTAGTGTATGATAATATAGAACAACTACTGGCTCACGCGCCGACTGATGTGGTATTTGATACGGCCTTGCCGGGAAACGTTATTGCCGGGGTGTTACAAAAATTGCCAGACGGGGCTGCTGTGCTGATACAAAAGCCAATGGGAGAAAATTTAGAACAGGCTAAAAATATTCTGCAGTTAACCCGAGAAAAGAGAATGGTAGCAGGAGTTAATTTTCAGCTGCGCTACGCTCCCTCTGTTATTGCCGCCAGAGAAATGATAAACGAAGGCTTTATAGGAGAACTATGCGATATAGAAGTGAATGTAAATGTATATACTCCATGGCATTTATGGGACTTCCTTTTTAAAGCTCCGCGGGTAGAGATACCTTATCACAGTATTCATTATATTGATCTCATACGGTCTTTTTTAGGCAATCCATCAGGCATATATGCCAAGACTGTCAGGCATCCGCAGATGAAGGATCTGGCATCGGTGAGAAGTAATATTATTATGGATTATGGTGACCTGATCCGGGCTAATATCCTTACCAACCATTGTCATCAGTTCGGTTTGGAAAATCAACAATCTTACGTTAAGTTCGAAGGCACTAAAGGCGCTATCAAAGTAAAAATGGGTGTACTGTTGAATTATCCGGTAGGAGTTCCTGACGTGTTTGAGTATATAATAATTGAAGAGGGTAAAGAATTAAAATGGCAAACGAAGGATATTGAAGGAAGTTGGTTTCCACATGCGTTCATTGGAACCATGTCAGAGATGATGAAAGCGGCAGAAGGCTCAATCAGTCTTCCGGACAATTCTGTTGAAGATTGTATTTATACTATGGCTTGCGTGGAAGCCGCTTATGAATCCAATGCTGGTGGTGCCACTAAATTAAGGATGTAAATTAATTCAATAATACAATAAAAACTTTCTTATGAATCCTAATCCTGACCCATCTAAACACAAAGACATTCCAGTATGGAATGCAGAAAATTGGTATTATGAAGACATTGTAATAGGAACAAGAATACGATCCATCCGTCGTACAATCAGTGAAGGTGAAAGCATGCAGTTCAATGCCCTGGTGCTGGATATGCATCCTTATGTAGCTGATGAAATATTTGCTAAAACAGAAGGGATATTTGGAAAGCGGTTAGTTGCCGGCGCCTTTGTTTTCAGTGCGGGCTTGGGCCTTGTCGCCACCAATTGTGTAAATGCCTTTAGTTATGGATATGATAAACTTCGTTTCATAAAACCTGTTTTTATCGGAGATACTATTTATACCATTAAAACAGATCTGGACAAAACGCCTAAATACAAAGACATGGGATTGTACCGTGCCAGCTACGAAATATTTAAAAATGACGGAGAATTGGTTCTGTATTGCGAACACCTGCAGACTGTGAAATATAAAAACGCAGATAGTTTTAAAGATTTAAAATGAGGTAAGAAATAATAGAATTCAAGTTTCACAAAACTCTTGAAACCTACAGAAACATTGCGGGTATTGCTATCAGCATCAATTTAAAGTGGAGTTTTTATGCATTTATCCAGTAAACTTACCTGGGAAATCTACTCCTGAGAGAATTTTAAAAGCGTCCCGCATCAAAAGCTTTAATATCAATAGGGGGATTTTTGTTTTCAATAATATCACTTATAATAAGACCTGCGGCAGCACCCTCAGAGATACCCAACATTGCATTTCCTCCGGACACTAAAACATTATCATACTTTTTTACTTTGCCAAGATACGGGAGGCCATCAGGAGTCACAGGACGCAAGCCTGTCCATATTTTATCTTTAAGAGGAAAATCAATTTGTAACCCTGGATAAAACAATTTTACAGAATTATAAATCCCTTCCATTCTCTTTATTAATATTTTATTATTTATACCACTGAACTCCATAGTGCCACCTATGCGTAGCTGATGTTTCCAGGGCGTGATAGCGCAGCGTCCATCTACTAATATTGCCGGATAACGAATATTTTTTTCTACTTGATCATAAGTGTAACTATAGCCCTTACCACCTTCCAACAACAGACTTATTCCCAGCTTTTTTGTTAATTGCGGCAACCAACTACCTGCACTTAAAAGAATTTTGTCTCCCGTAATGGTCCCCTTATCAGTAATAACTCCTTCTACTATTTTATGATTCTTCCTGAAGTCAACTACCGTTGTGTTCAATTGAAAAATAACACCATTTTTTTCCAAATATTTCTTCATCGCAATCATAAACTTGCCTGGATGAATATGTGCGTCATCTTTAAATAATACTGCGCCATATATATCGAGTTCCACATCAGGCTCCCTCGCTTGTAGTTGGTCTCTGTTAAGAATTTCTACATTCAAATTAAATTTTTGACCTGCTTCAGCTACCCTCAATTCATCTTCAAATGTTTGCTGTTGTTGACACATCATCATGCAACCTATCTCCTCCATGTCAAAAACATCGCCTATGTCTTCTCTTATTTCATTCATGAGCATGCGGCTCAAATTGAGAAGTTGGTTTAAATGTGGAGCATTTTTTTCAACAGTTTTTTGATTACTGTTTTTATAGAACCTAAACGCCCATTGCAGGAAAGATAAGTTGAGCCGGGGTTTTAAATAAAAAGGACTGGTGCTGCTAAGCATATATTTTAAACCTTCTGAGATGATACCAGGCGAAGCGAGTGGTACAAAGTGACTCGGTGATAAAAAACCCATATTACCAAAGGAACAATTGCTGGAAATATCTCCACTATCTATAATGGTAATTTCAAAATTTTTCTTTTGTAAATAATACGCAGCGCAAAGTCCGTTGATACCGCCACCAACAATAATGATTTTTTTCATTTTAAACTATTGGAAAAGTTAAACTATATCATGATCTGGTTTTTCAACAGATCGCCAAATTCATCTCGTTTCCTTATTAAAACCGGCTTTCCTTCACTGACTAATACTTCAGCAGGTTTCAGACGTGAATTAAAATTAGAGGACATTTCGAAACCATAAGCTCCCGCGTTGTAAAAAACGAGGTAATCTCCCTCTCTTATTTCGTTTATTTTTCTATCGCTGGCGAAGGTATCCGTTTCACAAATATTTCCGACAATTGTATATATTTTTTGATCTCCATTTTCGTTACTGATGTTTTCAATACGGTGATAAGCATCATAAAACATAGGCCTTATTAGATGATTAAATCCGCTATTGATTCCGGCGAAAACAGTTGAAGAAGTTTGTTTCAAAACGTTTACCTGTGAAACCAGATAGCCGGAAGCACTTACCAGGAATTTGCCCGGTTCAAACCAGATTTGCAAATCCCTTTTTCCAGGATTAGGATGATTGGAAAAAGATTCCTTCACCTTTTGGGCAAGCAGGATAATATCTGTTTCGGTATCGCCTTCCTTATAGGGAACCTTAAAACCTCCTCCCAAATCAACAAATTCTAATTCTTTGAAATAAGGTATGATGTCGAATAGTTTGCCGATGCCTTGTACAAAAACATTTACATCACTAATTTCACTGCCGGTATGTATATGTAAGCCTTTGATAAATAAATTATTTTGATCAACGCACTCTAAAACTTTTTCAAGTTGGTCAACGGGGATTCCAAATTTACTTTTATCATGCCCTGTTGAAATTTTCAGGTTCCCCCCAGCCAATATATTAGGGCGCAGCCGAATGCCAACAGGGTAAGAATGTCCATATTTTTTGCCAAATTTTGCAAGATTGGAAATACTGTCAATATTAATATGGACTCCTAAATTTTTAGCTTCTTCTATTTCGCTGAACGCAATGCTGTTTGATGTATATAAAATTTGCTGGGGAGCAAAGCCGGCATGGAGAGCCAGTTTTACTTCGTTAATAGAACTACAATCTGCATTAGCTCCCAGAGATCTTATATACCGCAGAATATTTATGTTAGTTAATGCTTTTGCTGCATAAAAGATTACTACATCTTCCTGTTCAAAAGCTTTTTTTAGTTTGTGATATTGCTCTGCAATCTTCTCTGCGTGATAGATATAGACGGGGGTGCCAAATTGATCGGCAATAGAAGTGAGTTGTTGATACGATAAAAGCTCAGACATTTTATTAAAATAACAGGTAAAAGAAAGAATTAGGAACTAAGGAAAGGAAACATACAAATACAAATACAAAAACTTATGTTGGAGGCATTCAGAAATAATTAAGTCTTTTCAGTAAAAGAGTTTCCGTGAACCTCTGATTCCACAGGCACTTCCATCGAACTTTCTTGTCCATTCATTATTTCATTTGAAGGGGCATTGCTATCCATAATTTCTTCTCTCTCGATCTTTGTTGCTTCGATGATCTCCTGGTCAAGTATCTCTTTAATTTTTGGAAGATCAGTAGCTGAATTAATACCAAAATAATCCATGAAGTTTTTTGAAGTAGTATATATTAACGGCTTACCTACTGCATCTTCCCGCCTGCCGGAAATAACAATAAGCTCTTTTTCTAAAAGCTTTTGTACCGCATAATCGCAATTTACTCCACGTATTGCTTCAATCTCAGATTTGGTTACAGGCTGTTTATACGCAATGATAGAAAGAGTCTCAATACTGGCAACAGATAATTTTTTCAGAAATCTGTCCCCGTTGAGTTGAGCAATAGTTTTATGGTATTCCGGCTTGGTAAGAAACTGCCATCCGCCACCACTTTCAGTTAATCCAAAAGCGTAAAATTCCGATCGATATTTCTCAGCAATAGCGTCTATAGCCACTTCTACCTGCTCCGGTGTGGCGCGATCTTCAATAAACCCTAAAGCGCTGTTTAATAATTCGACTGTTTCGGTAACTGCCAAAGGTTTTTCACTGGCAAATATCAAAGCTTCAATATGGGGAATTATAACTGATAGTTCCATATACCAACTCCCTTTTGGGATTAAGGATTACCCCTGCAATGCTGCTGCCCCGCTTACAATTTCTGTAAGCTCAGTAGTAATGGCTGCCTGCCTTGCACGATTGTAACTTATTTTTAATGCTTTTAAAAGCTCATTTGCATTGTCTGTTGCTTTATCCATGGCTGTCATGCGTGCGCCATGTTCACTTGCATGAGCATCCAGAAGCGCCTTGTACAATTGAATATTCAAAATCTTAGGCATGAGCTCCTGCAACAAAACAGTTTTATCCGGTTCAAAAATAAAATCAACTTTTGCATTTCCCTTTTCACTTTCCGTCTTTTTAACCGGCAGGAAAGGTTCTGCAATGAATTTTTGGGTAGCTGCATTCTTAAATTCGCTATATATAAGATCAACGGCATCAATTTCTCCCATTGCGAATGCATCCAATGCATATTTCGCCGCAGCAACTACATTTTCAAAATCAAGGTCATTAAAAATGTTCCAATAACTATCAACTACCTTAAATTTATTTTTAAAAAAATGTTCATATCCCTTCTTTCCCAAAGGAAGTATCTCTACATGGCCTTTGGCAAACTGGGCTGCATACTTCTCTGCGATATGGTGTTTTACTAATTTGATCAGGTTACTATTGTAACCACCACACAATCCTCTGTCACTGGTAATCACGATAATGAGCACCTTCTCTACAGGTCTTTGCTTTGCAAGAGCCAAATCAATATCTCCTTCAGCATTTCCTACAATATTTCCCAACATGCCCTGGAGTTTTTTTGCATAAGGCCGCATCTGAATAATTGCGTCCTGAGCCCTTCTTAGCTTAGCTGCACTTACCATTTTCATGGCTTTGGTGATCTGTTGTGTGCTCTGAACGCTTTTGATTCGGTTTCTTACTTCTTTTAATGCACCACTCATAATTTTTTCTGTTTATGGGCTGCAAAGGTAAGCGAATGAATGTATAAAACCATGTTGATTAGTCAGTAAAAGGACAGAAAACTGGTGCTGAAACAATATATTCTTACTACACCTTTATGAAAATAAATTTTAAATTATCAACATAGCATCACCGTAACTAAAAAAACGATATTTATCTTTAATAGCTCGTTTATAGGCATCCATCATCAGATCATAACCTGCAAAAGCACAAGCCATTATAAGGAGACTTGTCTTTGGCAAATGAAAATTGGTTATTAAAGAATCTGCAATATTAAAATTATAAGGAGGATGAATAAAATGGTTGGTCCATCCTTCTGAAGGCTTCAATAGCTTCTGGGCAGTAAAAGAAGTTTCCATGGCACGCATAGTAGTGGTTCCTACCGAACAAATTCT
>JBDTIC010000235.1:0-5017 GCA_039936595.1 Ginsengibacter sp.
GCACGGGAGTTCTACGGTGTTTGGGGTGATTATGATGTAACTATTAAAATTGATAAAAACTACAAATTGGGTGGCACCGGCGTTCTCGTCAATGCAGGTGACATCGGCTGGGGGTATGATAAGCCGGGAACCTCATTAAAAAATATTTCTTCTGCAAAACGCACATGGCACTTTATTGGGAAGAATGTACACGATTTCGTATGGGCAGCCGATCCGGATTATGAGCATATCGTTAAAAAGGTAAATGACGTAATGATCAACGTGATCTATAAAAAAGATTCTTCTTTAGAAAAAAATTGGGAAACGGTTGCGAATGCAGCAGTAACAGTGCTGCCTTACATGGAAAAACGTTTTGGTAAATATGCTTATCCTCAGTATTCTTTTATCCAGGGTGGCGATGGCGGCATGGAATACCCTATGGCAACCTTGATCAAAGGGCCGGGGCTCGGAACCGTTTTTCATGAATGGATGCACAGCTGGTATCAGGCAATGCTTGGCTCAAATGAAAATCTATACCCCTGGATGGATGAAGGATTTGCAAGTTATGGGTCGGCTGAAGTACACGCTTATTACAACAAAGAAATGAACCAGCCTAACGACCTTCAGAATCTGCCACTCAATCATGCGGCGGCCTATGCCAACTATTACTTTCTTCATAAAATGGATCTGGAAGTACCCCTTACCACGAATGCGGACCATTATAGTACCAATACAGCTTACGCAGTCAACGCCTATTCAAAAGGACAGATATTATTAGAGCAATTAGGCTATATAGTGAGCGATTCCTTAAGAGACAAGATATTACTTGAATACTATAAACTGTGGAAGTTTAAACATCCCAACCCAGGTGATTTTTTTAAAGTGGCACAGGATGTAAGCGGTATTCAGTTGGCCTGGTATAAAGAATACTGGTTAAAGACGACCAAAACAATTGACTATAAGATTGACAGCCTTTGGCAGGAAGACAACACGACTAAGATCAGGTTGAGAAGAACGGGCCAAATGCCTATGCCCATTGATCTTGAACTTACTTTTAAAGACAGCACCAAAGAATTACACTATGTTCCTATGGATATGATGCTTGCCGAAAAACCGGCTGAAGGTTCTGAAAAGAGATTTATTCACGAAGAATGGAACTGGACTAATCCAACATATATCGTCGAATTTAATCACCCTCTTGCTGAATTGGTCAAAGCAGAAATAGATCCTACAAAAAGAATGGCTGATATTGACCAGCAAAATAATGTATTGAAATTGAATTGGTAAAATGGTGATTGGTGAATAGTGGATGGGAAGGTTGTGTCTGCCTTCAGCCTCTGGCATTCAATATATATTTTTCTTTAAAAAATTCTTCTTCAAAGATCTTACTGATCTCCCAAACCCTTGGCGTGAGGCCACTTTCATGTATTTCTTTTGTAAGATCTCCACCTTTAAAGCAAATAAGCCCGCTTATTTTTTTGGGCTGATCTACGGGCCTTTTATTTAATAATGGCCTGCTCCAATACCATAAATCTTTCAGGGAAGAGACGGCTCTGGAAACCACTACATCAAACTTGCTGTTCTTAATTTCTTCTGCGCGTGTATGATGTACCGCTACATTTTTTAATTCTATCGCACCAGCAATGGCCTCTGCTACCTTTAATTTTTTGTTGATACTATCTACGAGGTGAAAATGAGCATTTGGAAAAAATACCGCCAGTGGAATCCCGGGAAATCCACCACCGGTGCCCAGATCCATGACACGATATCCGTCAGGAAAATCAAATTGCATAGCAATAGCCAAAGAATGCAAAACATGATGCTCATAAAAATGATCCATGTCCCTTCTTGATATCACATTTATTTTTTGATTCCATTCTTCATATAAACCTTTCAGAGCGGCATACTGCAACAATTGCTTTTCGGAGAGATGAGGAAAATATTTTTTGATTAATTCCATAATTACCTGCTTATTTTTAAAAGTACTGTTCCCAAAAGCTTTCCCTCATCTTACAAAATCAAACAAGGTGGCTGTAAATATTCCTCTTTCTCTTTTTTTGAAAAGGACCTTCCAGTTTCCGTTATAGGTCAGAACTGATGGGACCAATAATTCGCCAACTTTGGTCATTTGCACTTTCATCTTAACGTTGAAATCATACACACCTGCATCGTATATTAAAGAATAATTCCGGGCGACAATCTCAAATGTCTTTTCATTGAACCAGGTGGTCATTTCATTAATCACCACATCCCTTTTTTTATTGTCCTTTACTTTAACAGTAAAAACATAACAAGGAACGGAATTATAATCTTTTAAATCAATATCCATATTGTATTTGTCAGCCATTGATTCATCAAACAGGGCCGTCTTATTGCTGATAAATGGGAGCCCGTTTATCCTTTTGCCGGGATTGAAAAATAACATTTTTAATTGTTCCTTATGCTTCTCTATTCCGCTCAATCCACCGGTAGAAAACTCATGTCCTTTTACAATATTATTTTCGCCACATACAGAATCTTTGGTGAAAAATAACCCGGCATACATCTGTGCGGTGTAGTAATTAAAATTACCCTGTTTATCAAACATATCACCCTTAATAGCCTGGCTAACCACCTTCATCCTTCTACAGTTTCCCTTGCGAATTTGTTCTGTCCTGCTGTGCAAAGACGCTTCTATGTCTCCCTCTGTATCAAGCATTCTTATATCATTCAATGCAGTGTAGCCGATAATCCTCAGATTGCGAAAAGCCTTATAAAAAGTAGTATCATCCTTTACTCTTTTGATAAAAGAAGAAACATCGAGCTTACTATTAATCACGATTTCAGACAGAGTAATATAGTTGTCATCTACCCTGACTGTGGTATCCATTTTATTTTGAGCATAAAGGCAGGAAATGGTAAACAGCAGGACACAAAGTGCTAAAAACTTTTGATACATGCTGTAAAAATAATTTTTAAAATGTTGCAGGAAATGTAAATTAAACTCCTGAAATCTCAAGCCTGAATAATAAAAATTTAGAAATCATTTACTAAATGACATTCTATAATCAACTGAAACTTTTCCCTTGGAAATGTCATTCAGTTTGCGTTTCAGCAGGCTTTTTTTAAGAGGCTTAAGATAATCAATAAAAAGTTTACCATCAATATGGTCATATTCGTGCAAGATCACTCTGGCAGTAATGCCAATAAAAATTTCGATATGTTCGACAAAATTCTCGTCATAAAAATGAATGGTGACTTTTTCTTTTCTCAAAATATCTTCTCTTATTTTTGGAATGCTTAAGCAACCTTCATTATATGGCCAGTCAATGCCGCCTACTTCTTTTATTTTAGCATTGATAAACACTCCCTTGTAACCAGGGTCGCCTGGATAGTTATCCTTCTCGTCTTCTTCCAGATTCTCAATAATTTGAACACTATCCATTACGAACAAACGAATGTTCTTATCCACCTGTGGTGCGGCCAGCCCCACTCCTTTGCTATTGTACATGGTTTCCCACATATCATCAATCAGAGTCGCCAAACCGGGATAATCTGGTGCTATTTCAATGCCTACTTTTCGTAATACCGGGTTGCCATAAGCCACTATCGGAAGAACCATATAAAAGATTAATTTTTAATTATTTTACTGGAAGCAAATTTACAGGATTTCTGTAACTGTTGGATAGAGTCTGCTATCCGGGTTTGATTCTAATTTAAGATGAAATAGACATCATATACTCCTGCAACATGATCGTAGCCGCTATTTCATCCACCGTCCTTTTATTCCTTCGGTCTTTTTTCTTCATGCCCATATCCAGCATGGCCTGTCTGGCCATTTTAGAAGTAAATCTCTCATCCACCATTTTTACAGGCACCTGAGGAAACTCTTTTCGCAATTTTTCAATAATACGCGCTACAAGGGGAGTAGCATGGGTGTCTGAATCATCCAGGTTCTTAGGCTCACCGATAACTATCAGCTCCACATTTTCCTGTTGAAAATATTTTTTTAAAAAAAGGATCAAGCCCGGTGAGTCAACAGTGGTAAGGCCTGTAGCGATGATTTGCAATGGGTCGGTAACAGCAATTCCGGTGCGCTTTAAACCATAATCTATACAAAGTATGCGGGCCATTTTTTTACATTTAAATACAAATGAATCAAATCGACTTTTTCACTGCTTCCCACAGAACGATGCCTGCAGCTACTGAAATGTTGAGGGAATGTTTCATTCCAAATTGAGGAATCTCCACGCATCCATCACAGCACAAAATTGTTTCCTGATCAACACCGGTCACTTCATTACCAAAAATAAACGCCACTTTCGCTGTCGAAAGACCATTTATACTTTCCAGTGAAACACTATCTATCGCCTGCTCTACGGCAAATATTTTATATTTTTTGGTTCTTAGGTCCTCAATTGCCTCCCTGGTATTCTTAAAAAAGCTCCAACTAACAGAGTCCTGGGCACCCAGTGCTGTTTTTGTGATTTCTTTATGAGGTGGCGTGGCAGTATAGCCGGTAATATAAACGGATTCTATCAAAAAGGCATCAGCAGTCCGGAATACGCTACCAACATTGTAGGCGCTTCGAATATTTTCCAGCACGGCTATAACACTATTTTTCTCTGCTTTTTTAAATTCGTCCACAGATTTCCTGTTCAATTCCTCCATTCTTAGTTTTCTCATCAAAAGAATATTAATTTGCAAAAATAAGTTTAATTACCCCTGTAGGGGATAGCAGTGGTTTCAAATTCTCAATTTTTAATTCATCATTTTTAAATGGCATCTCCGGATACTCCTTTAATGAAACAACATAATTCTATCAAGGCTAAATACCCTGATGCTATATTGTTATTTAGAGTAGGAGATTTTTATGAAACATTCGGACAAGATGCAATTACAGCTGCACGGATACTGGGCATCACCCTGACAAAAAGAAACAGCGCCTCAGCTACTGCACCTGAATTGGCCGGATTTCCACATCACGCATTAGATACCTATTTACATAAATTAGTCAAAGCCGGGTTCCGCGTAGCCATCTGCGATCAGTTGGAAGATC
>JBDTIC010000236.1:0-5573 GCA_039936595.1 Ginsengibacter sp.
TCCTGTGGTGGCCTCCTCGTTGGATAAGCCTGAATAATCCAGGGCGTATTGATTAAAAAAAGTGATTTTGCCATCAGCATTAGCAGTAACGGTAATCAGAGGGATAGATTCCAATACTAATTTAATATTTGCATCAGTTCTTTTCTTGGCAAGCACTTCCCTCGTTACTTCATAACCAAAAACTAAAATGCCGCCAACTTTTTTATTAGCATCATATATAGGCTGGTATGAAAAATTAAAATAGCGCTCTTCCGGTAAAAGGTCCACGTCATAGGCCGTCCACACAAGCAGTTCGGTAGCCACAAATATTTCTCCTGTTTGAAATACCTTGTCAAGTAATTCTTTTATTCCCTGACCTTTTAGTTCAGGCAAGGCCTCCAGGAGAGGTTTGCCTTCAATCTTTCGTGAGCCAAATAATTTTTGATAAGCCGGATTTACCAAATCATAAATATGGTTTGGCCCACGGTATGTACAAATGAACGCCGGTGCATTCATGTACAGGTACTGAATCATTTCTGCATTCTGTTCCAGTTGCTTTCGTGCCAACACTTTCTCTGTAACATCGTAAGCAAATACTAAAATACCCTCTGTTTTGCCCAGTTCATTACTATATGCCTGGTAGTTAAAATCGATGTACCTTTCTATCGGTTTTCCTTTTTTTCGCTCAATGCTAATTGGTCTTTCATTACTGGTATAGGATTGTCCGGTACTATAAACTTTATCTAATACCTCTATAAATCCTTGTTCTTTTATTTCAGGCAATACATCTATTAATTTTCTTCCTATTGGATCGGGGTTATTAATAAATTTACGATAAAGGGGATTTGCCAGTTCAAAAACGTACTCAGGACCTCTTAAAATGCAAAGGATGGCAGGCGTTTGCATAAAAAAAGACTTCAATCTGTCAGCATGCTGTTGCACCAGTTTTTGTGACTTTGCCTGCTCTGTAACATCAATCATCGTATTAATGCATCCGGTAATTTTATTATTTTCATCGTAAAGAAGCCGTGGATAAGGAAGTATGTTTCGTCTTCCTCCATCAACCCTTTCTACGATAATTTCCTGATTTATAAAGCGGCCTTCTTTTAAGGCGATAGTCATGGGGCATTCTTCCACAGGTATCTGATTGCCTTCTTTTGAAAATATTTTCCATGTGTCGCACCATTTATCTTGTCCTATAACCGGCTTGTGGCCCCAAAGCTCCACTGCGGATTCATTGTATAAGTTGATATACCCTTCCGGATCGCAGAGGCAAACTGCAACAGGCAATCCATAAACCAAATTACGAAATTTCTTTTCACTTTCCTCAAGTATGCGTTCGGATTTTTTCCTTTCCGTAATATCGCCCAAAGCCAATAGAATCAACGGCTCAGTCCCCTCTTTATCCATCTTCTGGATATTAAAACAAATATCACGATATCCAATGGCCGGAAAAGTATGTTTTATTTCCACTTCAATCATTGGTCTCTTTTCTTTTCTTATCTTTTGAAGTTCTTTGCGAAGCCCGGCTATATCCCAGCAGCCACCTTGCAATTCAAATAATTTTTTTTCCAGCGTCTCCTCTTCCGTTATCTCAAACGTTTTATAAAATGCTCTGTTGGCCATTTTGATCACGAATTCTTTGTCCAGCACCAGTAAGGGTTCGTGAAGCAGCGTAATTATTGAATCTAAAAATATGCGCGACCGATCAACCTCATCACTGCGGTCGTAGAGTTCCAGGTTGATGGTTACCTGTTCTTTAGTGGTGCTTTGCAATTCTTTTTCCCTAATTTTCAGTTCTTCATTCAAGCTTTGCAATTGTATGCTGCCCAGGTCAACCATTTCAATAGAATGTTGTAGTTCTTTTAATTTGTCAGCGATTTTTTCAGGCGGAAGTATAAAATCAACGATGCCCGCGTCTATGGCGTGCTGTGGCATGGCACGATAATAAGCCGTTTCCGGGTCTTGCGCAAAAGTAAAGCCGCCGTTGTTTTTTATATCTCTCAGCCCCAACGTGCCGTCACAGCCCTTTCCTGAAAGTATTACGCCTATAGATTGCGACTGGTAAACTTCGGCAAATGATGAAAAAAATAAATCAATGGCGAGTCTTCTCTTATTTTTCGCAGGCAGCGGCTTTAGTTTTAAAATACCGTCATTAGCTTTCAGCAATTTATTAGAAGGTATTATATAAATAAAATCAGGCTCAACGTGTACTTTATCGCTAATTGTTACAACAGGTATTTTGGTTTCGCGCTGCAAGATTTCCGTCAGGGCGCTTTCGTGATCAGCATGCAGGTGCTGCACCACGATGTAGGCCATACCTGATTTTAAGGGAATGGATCGAATTAATTTTTTTAAAGCATCCAGTCCGCCTTCAGACGAGCCTATGCCTACTACGGGAAAAAGATTTTCGGATGGTTCTTTAGAAATGTTTTTTAGGGGTTTTTTCATTGGCTATCTGTATCTCAATTTGGGGTGAAAGGCTGCCTTCTATTAAAGATAAAGGTTTTATATATACTATGGCAGTCTTTTATCAACCCTGACACCTTCGGACAGTGACACCTCTTGATATATACTGTAGGAACCCGCACCAAAAAACCCATTCGTAAAAAACGGAAAAAATCAGCAATGTAATCAATTTTATTTTTCATGACAATAGGTTGGGTTCAGTCAGCTGTGACAACTTTTAAAAAGACGCCAACTTTTTCGGTCCTGTGCCACCACACCCATAAAATAAGTAACGGTTGCATAGCAAGTCTCAGCGATGCTTTCCACAATGGGATGCACACTTTCTCATTCATACAACCGCCTTTTTGAATCATGTAAACATGCACGGGAATAAATACGATCAACATGGTAATTATTAAATAAACAGCTGCTTTCCTTGTTGATCGAAAAATAAGTAAAATACCTAAAACAATCTCTGATGCACCCGCAGCTAAATTGATGAGATAAGGATTATGCAAATAAGGAGGAATTATTGGGTAATAAAAAGTGGGATGCCAAAAATGATTGATGCCCGCACCAACATACAGTAGAATAAGCAGAAGCAAGCTTATTTTTTTGAACATACTCTATTTTAAAAATTAAATGTACAATGTAAGTACAACTTTTTAAAAATTGTTAACTCTGGCCCGATTACGTGGGTGGGGATGCCAAATTGCAGCAGACAATGCTTTCCCATATTAAACAGGCTGCCGACAATTGCCGACAGCCTGTAGAAGTTTTTGCTTAATAAGATCATGGATTAAATAACTAATATCCAAAAAATTCCTATTAACGGCTGAAAGGAATGCCCAACGAAATACTTAAAGTGCGGTATTTATCCTTCATATTTTCATTATTATTGGTTTGCATGGAATTGATTTTAGCCAATCCATATCCATAATTCACTTTTAATAGTATCTTATTCAGATCCACACCCGCGCCAATATTGAAACCGTAATCAAATCTTTTCAATTTCGAATAAGCTTGATCGTCCATAGTGGGATCAGTACTGGTAAATTTGATTTTTTCTGTATGGGATCCCGAGACGTTTCCAAGTGTTCCTTCAAATTTGGATTTACCGGCGACACCCATAGCAATATATGGCCCACCGTTAATGAAAAAATTCATGTCAGAACCAATTGGTACACGCACAACCAAATTCACCGGAAGCTCCAGGTACAATGGGTTAAAGGTTACTTTATAGTTAGCACTCCCCGAACCTCCTTCAACCTTGGCCCCTCTTCCATCCAATAATACTCCCGATTCTACGGCCAGGATACCGGATGAACTGGACCGTGCCAGAATACCTACATTATAGGTGGCAAGTGTCTTACCTTTATCAACCGAACCGGAATTAGAATTAGAAATATTTGCAAGATTTAAACCGCCTTGTACATATACCTGCGATTTGGCGGTTGTAAATAAAAATGTGCCTAAGGCAATAATAACTAGTTTTTTCATTGATGAGTTTTTAAATTAAAAATGGGTACTAAGATTCAAGTGGGGTTTCAAATACTTTGCCACAACCACTGCAGAAAAATTAAAAATCACAAATGTTTGCTAATAGCCATACAACGACAGTTAACTTCAATGCAAAGTTTTAATTTATTTATTTACTATAATTATAAACGGATAGGAGCAGGTGGTTTTATGAACCTGAAATTAAAAGATTTAGTTTCAAGTCTACTTCCCCCTAAATACCGTAGATATATTTTCCCAAAAATATAAATTGTGTAATTCTTTTATACAGGAGATTCTTATGATTGAAAAGCACGCACTAATGTATATATTTAAATTAAATTTATATTACACTTTTAATAAGCGCTTAGCGAAAAAGAATAGTTCTCTTACATCTACACTTTGTCATTTTTCACTTTTTTATGCGTACTATTTCAGAATGGCATAATAATAGTCTTAAAGTTAAAATAAATATATTTTCCTAAAATTTTTAGCCTACCCAAATGAAAAAATTACTACTATTATCTTTTTTGATTTCTTTTCTTTTCTTTTCCAAAACTTATTCACAGGATTTTTTAGGATTAAGCACCGGCAATTATTCGGGTGTAACAGGCGTTATGCTACAACCCGCCCAAATAGTCGACAGCCGGTTCAAATTTGATATCAATCTGTTCTCGACGGGGGTAAGCTATAGCAATAATTATTTTTTGCTTGACAAGAATGCCATATTAAAATTTAATAAAAGTGATTTTAATGATTACGCCACTTTCAAGGACCGTTATCTTTCAGAAGCATCCTTACCCGCTGGTGAAAAAGTTTTTTTTAATATTAATAACCGAACACAGTTGCCTTTTAGTTTTATGGCCACTACCGGAAAAAAATCGGCAATCGCTTTAAATATGCAATTAAGGACGATGATACAAGGAAGGGGGATTAGTCAGGATTTTGCAAGCCTGGGATTTAATAACTTTTATCCATCTTCAAATAATCCATCCGTTGATGCATCCGGCATAAGCATAAATTCTTTAAGCTGGGCAGAGGTTGGGCTTACTTACGGAAGGGTTTTATACGCTTCGGGTAATCATTTTCTAAAAGCCGCCGTTACCGGCAAATACCTTGCCGGGCTGTCTTCTATTAGTTTATCTACCAACGAATTGCAGATGGGGGTAAACAGCGACAGCACATTCAATTTTAATAGTCCAAATGTTTCTTATAATCATAATAAAAATGCTGATTTTAATAAACTATTCGATAAAAATTTCAGCCCCAACGCCAATTCGTTCGGATTTGATGCAGGGCTGGTGTATGAGTACAGGGGAAATATAGACAAGTTTAAGTATTTAAAAAGCGATGACGGAATCTCCTCCGATGCGCTCAGGCGTGATGTAAGTAAATATATTTTCAAACTGGGTGTATCTCTTTTAGATGTAGGCATGTTTCAGTTTGATAAACCGGATGATGTAAATTCCTTCGCAGCTAATATCAATAACTGGGATATAAAAAATGCCCATTATAAATCATTAAATCAGTTTGATACTGCTTTGGCGTCCAGAGTTATCGCGAACCCCAATGATCCCCGCCGATATAATGTTTATTTGCCGAGCGCTTTAAGTGCCCAGTTGGACATTAAGTTTGTAAAAGGTTTGTTT
>JBDTIC010000237.1:0-5788 GCA_039936595.1 Ginsengibacter sp.
ATTAATATGCGTATTAAGGAATGGGTATATGTGGCCTTTGGAATTGACTTTTTTTCCGCCTTTATAGCCTATTTGTCCATTGATGGAATAACTGGTAATA
Organism: Ginsengibacter sp.; assembly: GCA_039936595.1. Lineage (GTDB taxonomy): Bacteria > Bacteroidota > Bacteroidia > Chitinophagales > Chitinophagaceae > Ginsengibacter. Next base: position 101 of record JBDTIC010000237.1, read on the forward strand.
CCTTTTCGCCATTGATAAGCTTAGGAATTTTAATTGTTTCCTATATTTATTATCATAAATTGAACAGTGGCTATAAAAGATAAGATTCCTAATCGTAACAGAATGAGTTTCGCTGGATGGCATTTTCGATTCCAGATCAATGGATAAATGGTAGAATCGTTTTGACTGCGCTGGACGAAGAAATACATTCAGGATATTATCAATAATTGTGACATCATCCTCTATGGACGCGCAACATACAGGATGTTATATCCTTATCGGTCTTCGTTTAAAGATAAAGCAATGGGAGTAGCCGTTAAATTGAATAAAATAAAGAAATATGTAGTATCGTCATCACTTAAAAAAACAAATTGGAAAGACATTGTCGTAATACTCACATACAAACCTCGTAAGGCAACTAAACATTGATAAATAAGATTGAAAAATTAATAAATGATGGTCGAAGTATTCAAAACAAATGTTGCAGAAGTGGATCGGTCCAATCTTTTGCTTCAAAGGCTTCTGTCGCATTTTCCCGCTAACAAAATAAATTTCGATCTCGAAGATTGCGATAGAATTTTACGCGTTGAAGGTGAAAATGTTCTACCTGAAAAAATTATGGAGATACTTAATGAGGAAGGCCATTTTTGTGAAATATTGGATTGACTATCTAAAAATTCATCAATTAATACATCTCAAAAAATTAAATTATGCAAGCACAATCTGAAGACAAAAAAGACGAGAAAAAAATTGTCCCATTTCTATGGTTCGATAAAAATGCAGAGGAAGCAGTAAACTTTTATATTTCGTGTTTTAAGAATTCAAAAGTGGGTAGCATCAATCGCTATGATGAGGCGTCTGCAAAGGCGAACAACCAAGAGGAAGGTTGTGTTTTGACGGAATCGTTTCAACTTAACGGGCAGGAATTCATTGCATTAAATGGAGGGCCTGTTTTCAAATTCACACCATGCATTTCGTTTTTTGTTACTTGCGAAACAGAACAAGAAATCGATGCGCTTTGGAGAAAGTTGTCTGCCGGAGGAAAAACACTTATGGAATTTAATAGCTATCCGTTCAGTAAAAAATATGGCTGGGTGGAAGATCGATTCGGTCTTTCGTGGCAACTGAATCTTACCGGTGACAAACAAAGAATAAATCCATTACTAATGTTTACGGGCAGGCAGTCGGGCAAGGCAGAAGAAGCCATTCATTTTTACACATCACTTTTCCAACAATCAGAAATAATAGAATTAGTTCATTATGCTGACGGACAGGGTGAACCTGTAGAAAATGTAGTGCATGCAAGATTCTCACTGAATGGTGAAGAATTTTTGGCGATGGATAGTAGTCTAAAACATGATTTTAATTTTACCCCTGCCGTATCATTCATGGCTTTTTGCGAAACACAAGATGAAGTAGACTATTTTTGGGAGAAGCTTACTGATGGGGGCAAAGAGGTGGAATGTGGCTGGCTTGAAGATAAATATGGAGTTTCGTGGCAAATTGTCCCGACCGTCTTTTTTAAACTTATAAGCCAACCAGACAAAGAAAGATCAAAAAGAGTAATGCAAGCGATGATGAAAATGAAAAAGTTCGATATTAAGAAATTGGAGGAAGCATAATAATGTGAGTTGCCAGTGGGACAGACTCACAATCCACAATTCACAAATAAATTGATAAATATGGAACCAACAACAAAAACAACAATTACTATTGAAGCTACAGTAAAAGCCCCGGCAGCAAAAGTTTGGAGCTATTGGACAAAGCCGGAACACATAATAAAGTGGAACCAGGCATCTGATGACTGGCACACCACAAAAGCAGAAAATGATTTACGCCAAGGTGGAAAATTTTCTTCCAGGATGGAAGCCAAAGATGGAAGTTTTGGATTTGATTTTGGTGGCATATATGATGAAGTAAAAGAAAGCGAATACATCGAATACACGATGGACGATGGCAGAAAAGTAAACGTATCTTTTACTTCACGAAGTGGTGAGACACAGGTTGTAGAAACCTTTGAAGCAGAAAATACCAACTCATTAGAAATGCAAAAAAGCGGCTGGCAGGCGATCCTGGATAACTTTAAAAAATATACTGAAGCGAATTAATGTGAATCTGCTTTTATATAGCTAAATACCGGACAGGTACAAAAAGCGCTATAAGAACTTTTGTGGGCTCTACGTCCTTGCGGAGGAACACGACAGAAAAAAATATCTAATCTCAATAGAATTGTATGAACATCAAAAAAACTCTTCCAAAAAATATAGATGACTATATTGAAGGGTTTCCGGAAGAAATTCAAAGCAAGTTGCAGCAGGTTCGTACAACCATTAAAGAAACTGCGCCTGATGCTAAAGAAACAATCGGCTATGGCATACCCACATTTAAACTTAACGGCAACCTGGTTCATTTTGCAGCCTTTAAAAATCATATCGGATTTTATCCTACACCCACAGGAATCGAAGAATTTGAAAAAGAACTTTCTGTTTACAAGCAGGGAAAAGGTTCCGTTCAATTTCCACTTGACAAGCCTATGCCTTTAGGTTTAATAAGCAAAATTGTAAAATACAGGGTGAAGAGAAATTTTGAAAGCGCTTTGACAAAAAAATCAGAAAATGCAACCCCCATAAAAGATATAAGAACTTGTAGCAAGGGTCATAAATATTACAAAAGTAGCGACTGCCCTATGTGCCCGGTATGTGAAAAAGAACGGAAACCCGAAGATGGATTTTTATCAGTAATTCCATAATCAGGCAGGAGAGCATTAGAAAGTAAGGGATCACGAGCTTGAAGCAACTTTCAAAATATAGCGAAGATGACATTTTGAAATTGCATGGACTGGGGCCACGCTCCATCCCAAAACTCATTAGTGAATTACGGGATGCAGGATTATCATTTAGAAAAAAATAAAATTATTTTATAATGCTGACTGCTTATCTCACTCTATAAAACCACGAGCGGTCTGACCTGCGGCGCCGACCACTTCCCCAAGGCTACAATAATTTTTTTCGTAATTCAAGCCATTTGACTAAATTTATATATGTATTTTGTAAAGATGAATTATTTGACCCGGCTTCTTTTTATTCTTATTCTTATTTTTCCGGTAAATAATGGTTTCTCCCAAAGCAACTGGCATTACAATGGATACTTCAATTTTGGATGTAATATTAACTTCACTTACGGTCCATCACAGCATTTTCCGGGCGCAAGAGTATTCGCTGCTTTTATAGCGAATGGCGTTTATAAAAAAAGTTTTACGATAAATTACGGGCCGTCTGTTTCTATATATACAAAATCCCTGGGAGCCCATTTGAATCCATTAGTAGGTGACATCCAGGTAGACTTTACCAATTCATTCACCGTTGGAGCTGCATGGGGCGGCAATCTTTCATATACAAAATTCTTTAAATCATTCAATACCGGCTCCTTTTATAACTTGGCTTCCAATAAAAAATACGGCACCTACCTTACCTCCAATTTTGTATTGAACAATCACCGCAGAAACCAGATTACAGGTGCTATTTCATTGTCCACTCCGCATGTCAGCATTAATTATTATAATGACGGGGCACCACCTTTTAACCTGCTTCCCCTTGCCGATAATTTTGACCGCTGGTGGACAGGTGGCTTTGGAATATATGTGCACAATCGTAAAAATTTTAATGCGGCCGAACTAAGCTTTGATCAGTTTACCGGGTACACACCATTAATCTATGAATTGTCAAATCTTATAGGCATCAATCTACCGGATTATAGCATCGAAGACTCAGTTACGAATAATAAGAGGGGCATACTACCTGCAGCATTTAACACCTCAGCTTATAATTTAAAAGTATTTACAGTGCCAGGTTTTGGTATTGATGCCGGCGTATTAGGGTCATTGCGAACTAACAACGGCAAAGTATTTGGCCTGCAGGATATTATCCATACTATATTACGGTATCCACTTCATCCGAATAATGATGTAAACCGTTTTTATATTGGCGGTACTTATATTAATATGAATCATGTTAAGTTTTAAAAGAATCATCCCCATAATCTTTATACTCCTTGCTGGTATGCAATCGTGCATGGAGCAAAAGTTATTATTTAATTTTAAAAAGGATGTCAACGAAGATTTCTTCAGAGATATTCCCGGTATCGGCACAGCAGACTACATGGGACAAACCGTTACTAAAAAGGCATCTAAATTAGAGATCTATCTTACTACTTTTAGTGAAAAATATTTTGAAAAAAACGACCTGCTTGAATATTCAGAACTGAATGATAGTACTAAATTACCCTTTGCTAAATATTGGTCAGTACAAGGATATTCCCAAGGCCTCTACCTTATCCGGTATCCCTTTACCTATACAATAATCAGTAAAAAAACCGGCAAATCATTCGATTACGCAGTTGAAGGCGTTGTATTTTTTGCTATAAAATACAACAGTAATGGCAGTACTCTTGGTATCATGCCCGCTTATTTCGGAATCGTAAATCAAGAAGATAACTTAATTTTATTTGACACGCCACTAACACTCAAAAAAGACAAGGATAAATATTTTTTGGAAAGAGAGAAGAAAGATAAAGGATTAAACGGATTATTGTTTATGCCCGCTGACTTCCCTACTCAGCCTGTACAGTCAGGCCAAACATTAATTATAAAAAAAATCGTAAATCTCGATCCCAATAAAATAGGAGGTTATAAACCACTGGTTTTTGATATTGGCAAAATCTTTCGCGACCCTAATGCCCTGGAATTTCGTTTTATTAATACCATTCATCTTAATAATTAAATATGGCAAAAAATAAAACGTCTTCTGAGCCTGAGAAAAATAAATCTTCAAAAAACGTAAGCAATCAATCAAAAGAAACTGAGATAGTTGGAAGGAAAGCGATAGAAAAGGAAACAGGCAATGAGTCCGCAAAAGAGACTAACCTGCGGGATGCACACGTATCAAATGAAAAAAATGCCATCCCGGATAAAACATCAGAGATAAAAGATAATGAGACACAAAATCCTGCAAAAGAATCAGCCAGCGAAAAAGGTGTAGAGACAAATAAAACTCCGCAAGAGAATAATCAGGACCAACCTTTAGAAACAGAAGATGAATCCTCATCGTTAGCAGTACCAGAGGATGAAAGTCATGAACCGCCCCCCAATACCAATTGTAAGTGTATGCAAAAGAAGCCGGGCGGAAAATACTTTTGTTTTAAACTGGTGCAAGGCCGATGGATACAATCCTCCGCCATACCTTTTGATACCAAAGAGTTTTGCGAAGAGATTTGTTGCTGAGAATGTTTGGTAATTGTTAAATATTTAGAGTTAAAGTAACAGATAAATGAAACAAATGTTTGCCTGCTGTGAAAACGGGTCTGTTGTAAATACGAAAATTAAGTGGGCTGATTTCCTATAAATAGAATTTTGCTATCTTTATTCGAAAAATCATGGAGACTATCACCAACAAATTTAATACTATCGTGAAACAGTCTATAATATGCCACTTGATCAGAAACAGGAATTAAAAAACCTTCTCGAACATAATATAGCAGATGCCCGCAGAGATGAAATTGCCTTGAACTACAAAAAAGCGCAGGCAGAACATAAAGCGGGCAAATTCAAATTTGCTGCTTCTGTTAAGGAATTAAAAAAAATGCTGTAATGGAAATTTAATTCAGCTCAACTTTTGAAAAGGATTTTGCAAAAAGAATAGAAAATACCACTTC